>JAISMV010000124.1 GCA_031276535.1 Flavobacteriaceae bacterium | reverse complement strand
AGGAAAAACAACGGACGGAAGCATTTATACAAAAAGTTTCTCACAAGACGTTCCCGATACTATAGAAAATACGGCAAATGTGTCATTTGTCGCATTCGTGTTGGATTCTTCAGGAAAAGTAATCAATTCCAGAAGCGCATTATTAAATGAGGATCAGAGCTTTCAGGAAAATGAATAATCCTGATGAGTATATCTAAAAAAATTGATCGGAATTTAGATTCGTAAGGAAGGACAAGATAATTTTTATTCCATCAGATAAAATGAATTTCTAAAGAGCAAACCGTGTTGACTTTTCGGTGCCGCTATCGTAATAACGATAGCGGTCACACGTAAGTCTTCGGTTTTTGTATCTTAATACCCCAAGCTCGGGTTATTTATATTTCGGTATCGTCGTCTAAGCTGTCATCGTCTAATAATTCTTCCTGATCGTCGAAAGAATCTTCCTCTTCGTCGTCGTTGAAAGAATTTATATCATCTTCAAATTTTATATTCATATCCACATCAACAAACCCAAAGTCGTCAAGGTTTGGAGGAGCATTGAATTTTTTATCAGGAGCCTTTAAAGGCATTTTTCCAAAACGATATACGGTGAGAGGGTAATTTCCAATGGCTTTTTTATCTATTATTTCTAATAATTCCACATAAAAAGACCACATTTTCATGAAATCATAGACAAACAACATCTTATCACCTACTTTAGTGAATGCTTCTTTAATGTAGACATCAGACATTGTTTCGGCATCCCCGTTTTCTGACATGTCTTCCAGCGAAATTTCCTTTCCCTGTGTCCAATTATTGTCAGATTTATAGAATGATGCCAATTCATCTCCTTCCAAACTGAAAGCGCTTTTAATGCCTTCGTGTAAATTCCACAAAGTTTGCATGTCTTTGATTTCGATGTCTCGAAAGACGTTATCTTCAGTTTCAAGGATTACCCTAATCTTAAAAATCATAATTTAGTTTCGTTTTTTCGTTTCAAATTTAATTTTTTTCCCAATTCCAGCATATAATTATAGGAATTTTTATAATCATTATTTATAATTCCTTCTAAAATAGCTTCTTTTATAGTTTCTTTGATGACACCTATTTGTTTTCCTTCCTCTATTTCAAAGGTTTTCATAATATCGTGGCCTGTGATGGGAGGCTGAAAATTTCTGATTTTGTCTTTTTCTTCAACATCTTTTATTTTTTCTTCTACATAATCGAAGTTCTGTTTAAATAAAATTTGTTTTTTTGTGTTTTTTGTGGTGATATCTGCCTTGCAAAGCAGAAACAGGTCTTCCAATTCGTTTCCCATATCAAACAGCAGTCTTCTCAGGGCGCTGTCCGAAACTTCATCAGTGATCAGGGAAACAGGGCGGGAGCTGTATTGAACTAACTTCTGGACATATTTCAGAGGTTCTCCCAAGGGGAGCTTCAATCTTTTAAAGATGGCAAGTACCATCTTACTTCCTACAAATTCATGAGAATGAAACGTCCAGCCTATTTTTTTATCGAATCTTTTGGTTCGGGCTTTGCCTATATCGTGTAATAAAGCTGCCCATCTAAGCCATAAATTGGTAGTCGACCGGCTTATATTGTCTACGACTTCCAGTGTATGAAAAAAATTGTCTTTGTGCTTTTGTCCCTCAATTTCTTCAATTCCCTGAAGGCTTGTTAATTCGGGTAGAAACCTTTCCAAAAGCTTGGCTTCGTATAGTAATTTTAGTCCGATTCCCGGTTGGGGGCTCATCATAATTTTGTTGAACTCATCCGTGATTCTTTCCCCGGATAAAATATCAATACGCTGCGCATTTCTTTTAATGGCTTCAAATGACAGGGGCTCTATAGTAAAATTCAGCTGAGTGGCAAACCGAATAGCCCGGATCATACGTAAAGGATCGTCTGAATAAGTTATATCAGGATTTAAGGGAGTACGTATAATTTTATTTTGTAAGTCGGATAATCCGTCAAAAGGGTCTATTAGTTCTCCGTAAGTATCTTTATTTAAGCTTATGGCTAGTGCATTAACGGTGAAATCTCTTCTTTTTTGGTCATCTTCCAATGTGCCGTTTTCTACGGAAGGTTTGCGGCTGTCCGGAGAATAACTTTCCTTTCTGGCTCCCACAAATTCCAATTCCCAATTTTGAACCTTTATCATAGCCGTTCCGAAACGTTTAAAAACGGAAACTTTGGGTTTGGGTTTATATCTTTCCGCAATAGCCATAGCCAGTTCTATTCCGCTTCCTTCGGTTACAATATCTATATCTTCGGGGTTGGGTCTTTTTAATAGAAAATCCCGAACAAACCCTCCGATAACAAAAGCCTGCTGTCTTTTGTTTTCGATAACCTCGGATATTTGTTTAAATATAGGTTCTTGTATGGCTTTGCTCACATTCATTTAAAAATACTATTCCCTTATTATTTTAACCTTTCCATCTGCGGACAGGCGGATTATGGAAGAAGCGGTATAATTCTTGTTTTCTCCGTGATGCAAATTTATTATATAATCTATATCCTCCAAAATTTTGGTGGAAATTGATGAAAAATTTTCAGGAGAAGGTTCTCCGCTTATATTTGCAGAAGTGGAAACCAGAGGTTTATCGAGTTTTGAGATCAGCTTTTTGCAAAAATTATCACGTGTCAAACGTATGCCTATGGTGTTTTTCTCCGAAATCAGATTTTTAGGCAGGTTTTTCGGGTTATCATAAATCAGGGTTAAAGGTTTTTCGGACATGTCAATTAAATCCCATGCCAAAGAAGGAACTTCAACTATATCCTGTAATCGTCTTTCGGATTCAACCAATATAATTAAGTTTTTTGACCGGGGTCTTTGTTTCAACCTGAATACTTTCTCAATGGCTTCTTCATTGGTAGCATCACAGCCGATACCCCAGATAGTATCTGTAGGATAGAGGATGGTCCCTCCCTTTTTCAATACCTCGACGGCTTTTTGTATTTCCTCCTGTTCCTGATTCATAAGTAAATTGAAAGTGCAAATATAAAGACGGATTGATTTATAAATACAAGTTATGTGTATTTTTGTTGAATATATATAAACCTATTAATCAACTAGTAAAAAAGCATGAAGTAAATAAAGGGGAGGATTTGTTTTCATTATTCCGGCTTATCAGGTTCAAATTGTAAATAATTATTGTTGACCGACTTAAAATTGTGTTGTTTTTAGAAACCTCCGTGACAAAAAAAAACGTATAAATAATTGGCAGACATCAAATAGTCTGCTATATTTGCAGACTGAAATAAAATATATTTATTATATAATAAAACTTACCAATGAAAGGAAAAGGACTTGTTAAATTTTTTGCTGTTGTTCTTGCATTGATCTGCCTGGCAGAATTATTTCCAACATTTTATGTAAACCGCATAGAATCAAAAGCAAATAGTTTATCCAACGGAACGGAGGCGAGTGAAAGAGAAGAACTTGAAAAACTGGCAAAGGATACTCTGAATCTCGGAATCATCAAGATGAATTATCAGGATGCTAAGAAGAATGAAATGAAATTGGGGTTAGACCTTAGAGGAGGACTAAACCTGTTATTGGAAATTTCAGAAAAGGATTTGCTTCTTGACCTGGCGGACAATTCAGAAAATCCGGTATTCAGAAAAGCGTTGGATATTGCTACTTCAGAGGAAATAAAATCAAGCTCCACGTATACATCCAATTTTTTCGAAGCTTTTAAAACAGCGAAAAAAGAATTGGGGCAACCGGATTTGAAATTATCTTCTCCCGAGGTTTTCGGAACCAAAGATTTAGCCAATCAAATCCAATATAATACCTCAGACGCACAAGTAGAAAAATATATATCGGGAGTGGTTGAGTCTAAAGTTACCAAAGCCATAGATGTAATCAGAGCGCGTATTAAGAAACTCAATATTGACGAACCCAACATAGCACGTGTTCCGGGAACAGGTAGAATTTTAGTGGAACTTCCGGGGGTGACCGATGCCGACCGGGTGAAAAAATTACTTCAGACTTCTGCAAGGCTGGAGTTTTGGGAAGTTTATGATCAGCTTACAGCATGGAACTATTTGATGACAATAAATCAGAAAGTTGCAAATAATAAACTTACAGGAATACTGATTCCTTCCAATCGTTCCAATGCGGTTGCCATAGCAAAATTAAAAGACACGGCTGCCGTAAACAAAATTATATATTCGGACAAAGCGAAAGATTTATTACCGGCAGGACTGCGCTACGCGAAATTATTATGGGCATCTAAGCCGGATTCCCGAGCTGCGGACGAGCTGGAACTATATGCTATCCGGGGAACAAAAAATAATAAAGCGCCTTTAGTGGGTGCTGTTACGGAGGCACATATTACTTTTGACCAGTTCAACAGAATACAGATCAGCATGCAGATGAGCCCGGAAAGTGCAATAATTTGGAAAAGCCTAACCGAAAAAAATGCACCTCCTCCCGGACAACAGACAGGAAACCCTATTGCCGTAGTTTTAGACGATGTGGTCTATACCGCGCCTAATGTGAATTCTGTGATTCCTACCGGACAATCCATTATCAGCGGTAGTTTCACCGAACAGGAGGCTAATGACCTGGTGGATGTGTTAAAATCCGGAAATCTTCCCGCAAAAGCAAAAATTATTCAATCCGAAATAGTAGGTCCGACTTTAGGACAGCAATCTATCAACAACGGATTAATATCCATAATCATCTCTTACATATTTATCTTAGGCTGGATGATTTTCTATTACGGAAAAGCAGGATTCTATGCCAACATAGCCTTAATATTAAACCTGTTCTTCTTAATAGGAATTATGGCTTCAACAGGAGCCGTGCTTACCCTTCCGGGTATTGCAGGTATAGTGCTTTCCATGGCTATGGCTGTAGATGCCAATATCATTATATTTGAAAGAGTAAAAGAAGAGCTGCGGCGGGGAAAACCGCTGAAACAGGCATTTATAGAAGGTCAAAAACATGCGTTGGCTGCCATTATTGACGGAAACCTGACCACTTTGATCGTGGGTATTGTATTATTATTCAGTACCGGACCTATTAAAGGATTTGCCGTAACTCTGGTAATAGGTATATTCTGTACTTTATTTACCGCTATTTTTATTACAGGTATGCTAATTTACGGTTCCATGGAACGAGGAAAGGACTTTGCTCTCTCTACCAGCATTACCAAGAACTGGTTTACGAAAATCCATTTTAAATGGATGGAAAAAAGAAAATATGCCTACATTTTATCTTTGGCATTAATGATAATTGCCCTTGTCTCCATATTCACCAAAGGTTTTGATAAAGGAGTGGATTATACGGGAGGAAGAACTTACGTTATCAAATTAGAGAAAAATATTCACCCTGAAGAAATTTCCAAATCATTGGAAAAATTATTTGTATCAGGAGAAGGAGAGTCTACAAATGTTAATGCAAAAAAATACGGAGAAGGCAATCAGGTAAGAATCACAACAAAATACGGAATGGATAGTGATAATCCTGATATTGACATAATTATACGAGAAAAATTATTTACAGGATTAAAAAATTATTTACCGGCGAATTATACCAAAGAAAATTTTGCCAAAGGAACGCCCTATGGGGTTCAATCCGCTTCCGAAGTGGGACCTACTGTAGCGAGCGGCATTGTTAAAAATGGGATCATTGCGGTATCCATTGCCATAATAGGAATATTTGTTTACATTCTGGGCAGATTCAGAAACTGGCAGATGTCCACAGGCGCCGTAGCGGCATTGCTGCATGATGCGATCATAGTAATGGGAGCATTTTCCGTTTTGAGCTGGCTTAAAATAATTCCTTTTTCAGTAGAAATAGATCAATCGTTTATTGCCGCGATATTAACCATTATCGGTTATTCCATCAATGATACCGTTATTGTATTTGACAGAATCAGGGAAAATAAAAGACACAATGTCCATCGCCTTATGACTTTGGAAGAATTATATAACGATGCCATAAATCACACTCTGGGAAGAACCATTAATACGGGAGTGTCCACTATTATGGTAACGGTTATTATCTTCTTTTTCGGAGGGGAAAGTTTACAAGGATTTATGTTTGCTTTATTTTTAGGATTTACTTTCGGTATGTATTCATCTATTTATATAGCTTCCTCATTATCATACGATTTGATGAAATACGAATATGATAAGGAGGGGAAAGTTGCGCCTAAACCGGCGGTAACGAGATAAATAACAAGGTACATTTTCGGCACACAGAGATAAAGAGAAAAACGTACATAAAAGAAATAAAGAGCAGTTCCGTAAAGAACTTCCGCTAAAAGGGACGTAACGGTTTCAATAACCTTAACGGAGCTGTAAAGTTTCATTATGCAATAGAAAAAACATTTATCCGGAAACGGAAAACGATCGTAATTTGTGTAACTTTTCAAACAACCTTATTTCTTTGTGTTGTTCCGAGAAGTTAAAATTAAATGAATCATGTAACTTTCGGGTAGTAAGATTGTCTAAAAGTAAACGAAGAAGCAGAAGCCATGTTGTAAAATTTTGGTAACTAGAAAATCTTATTATATCTTAGCACTATGATAATTACCA
>JAISMV010000123.1 GCA_031276535.1 Flavobacteriaceae bacterium | reverse complement strand
TGGTAATTATCATAGTGCTAAGATATAATAAGATTTTCTAGTTACCAAAATTTTACAACATGGCTTCTGCTTCTTCGTTTACTTTTAGACAATCTTACTACCCGAAAGTTACATGATTCCTTAAGAGCCTGTTTAAATTTTATTCAAATATTTATTTTTAGGTTCTAGTTATATTTTGCATTCTTTTTAAGCTATTTTGAGCGTCTTTTTCACTTTTTCTTTTTGGTTTAGCCCGCTAAATCTTCAAATAAAAAGCAAAAAATCCATCTCAAAAATAGCAATAAAAAATAATCGCAATAAAATTTAAACAAGCTCTGAAAAAAATCTTATCTTTCAAAAAAATAAAAATTAATCCGGAAAATATGTATTTTGAAAACTTACTGGTTACTAAAGAAAACAAGATCGCTTTAGTGACCATCAACAGACCCCAGCAACTGAATGCATTGAATTCACAAACTTTGGAAGAATTAAGTGCCTGCTTCTCTGCCTTAGATACTGATAATGAAATCCGGGTGGTTATTATAACCGGAAGCGGAAATAAATCATTTGTTGCGGGGGCGGATATAAAAGAATTTTTAAGTTTGGATTCTGACCGTATAGAAGATTTTGCAAAAAATGTTCACGAAACCGTATTTAATAAAATTGAAAACTTATCTAAACCTGTAATTGCGGCTATCAACGGTTTTGCCTTAGGTGGAGGATTAGAACTTTCTCTGGCCTGCCATATTCGTATCGCTTCTGAAAATGCCAAATTGGGACTTCCCGAAGTGACCTTGGGGCTTATCCCCGGATATGGAGGAACTCAGCGCCTATCCAAACTAATCGGAAAAGGAAATGCTGGTCAGATCATATTTACCGCAGAAATGATTCCATCCGGCAAAGCCTTGCGACTCGGACTGGTTAATGAGGTGGTAACTCCTGAAAATTTACTCGGCAGAGCAAAAGAAATTGCCGTCAGAATATCTGAGAATTCTTCTACGGCAATAACTCAGGCTATAAAAGCAATTAATGCTTCCGAAACTCCGGAAGGCTTTTCTACTGAAATCAAATCATTTGCACAGCTGTTCGGCACTCCTGATTTTAAGGAAGGTGTCAGCGCATTCATTGAAAAAAGAAAACCGAATTTTTAATTACTTTTGAAAAAAATATATTATGAAAAAACTATTGCTGTTATTTTGCTTTTTAGGGCTATTTTTTAACTGTTCCGATTCGGATGATGATTCACCAAGTTTACCGGGAATTTCTATTACCGATATGAAAATTTCTAGCGATTATGAAAAGTTCTATGAGGATGGGTATAAGATGGGTTATACTTTTACAATTACTAATAATTCAGATCAAATGATTAAGGGGAGTGTGGTTATTGAATATATTACTATTGTAAATGAAACGCATGTTGTAGAAATTCCGAACGGTTTTATTACTATACATCCGGGAAAAACAGTTACATTTGGTAGTGATAATATTTGTAAATCAAATGAACGCCATGAGATACCACTTCCAAAAGAAAAATATAAAGTATATTGGAAAGAAAAATAAAAAACCGAAATATATTTTTTTATTTCGGTTTTTTCAAATATCCTTGAAAACAGTATTTTACGAAATTAAGTTGTGAATTGCTTTCAAAAAATTGACTAGCTTTGGATTTAGGTTTTCAACTGGTGATTCTATGAATTTTTCAATACAAGCTCAGAATCTATGTAAGCCGGTATGTAATTCCTGAATTTAGGTGTATTTAAAAATGAAATCATTAGCTCAAATAAGAGAAGATTTTATAAGAGAATTATCCTCTCAATATTCTTCCAAAGAAATAGATATTATTTTCTACACATTAGCAGAAAGCTATCTGCACAAAGACAGGTTTATTTTAAGGACAGAGCTGCATGAATTATCGGAAGATTCGGATATTAAACTTTTGCTGTTCCAAAGCGCTTTGTTTCAGCTGATAAGCGGAGTGCCGTATCAATACGTAGTAGGCAGCACCGAATTTTATGGCTGTAAGATCTCAGTCGCCCCGGAGGTATTAATTCCCCGCCCGGAAACAGAGGAATTAGTAGACTGGATTGTAAAAGATCTTCAAAATAAAAATGAAAAAATAACCATTATGGATATATGTTCCGGAAGTGGATGCATAGCCATAGCATTAGCAAAAAATCTGCCTCAGGCAACACTTTTCGGGCTGGAGTTAAGCAAAAAAGCTCTGGAACTGTCTCGGAAGAATGCAGACATCAATCGGGTCAATGTTCATTTTATTCAGGATGATCTGCTGAACCCCAAATACCTGAATACGGAATCAAAATTGGATATACTCGTATCAAATCCTCCTTACATAGGTGAATCTGAAAAGGAATTTATGGAAGAACGCGTATGGAAGCATGAACCTTCGGAAGCTTTATTTGTTCCGGATGAAAATCCGTTGCTTTTTTACAAAAAAATCATTGATTTCGCACATATAAACCTGAAGTCATCAGGGAAAGTTTATGTGGAGATCAATCAGGAATTTGGAGAAAAAACCAAAGAATTATTTCAGGAACATTTTAACCTTGTGGAATTAAGGCAGGATTTATCGGGAAATTTCAGAATGATAAAAGCCGACGGTTTGCGTTTGTAAAAACCGTTATTTCCATTCGGATTTATCTAAAATATATAATGCCGGCTCCCTATGGAAAAAAGAATGTTTTATTTCTTCACCCGTAATGTATATTTTGTCATCAGTAACTGCAATTCCTTCGGTTTGACCGATTGCTGCAGAAAGCCCGATTAAAGTCTTTTGGGCTTTTCCGTTAAAAAACATTCCTTTGGAAAAATCGGAGAATTTCCAGACATAAGCAACTCCATCCCAAGTATAGCCAATCAGATATAACTCATCGTTATGAATATCGGCACCGGTAATAACACATTCCGTATTGAAAGTTTCTATTTTTTTAGCAATCATAATATCCTTCGAGGGCTGTAGATACAGTTCGTAATGAACGGTTTGATTACTTCCCCAGCATTTGGAAAACAGATGCAGCTTCCCTTTGTAATAGATAAGAGCTTCACAGTCAAAATTAGTTCTTGCATATCCCCGGTTTTCAAAGTCTGTTTGATCTTCAAAATTAAAATGAATAACGTTCAAAATATCGGCTTTTGTTTTTTCCGGGAAATTGCTTTTTGGCAATACGATGGAATAAATGGTCAGATCCCTGCGAATTCCCAGATTATTTCCAAAATCTCCGATAAAAAGAGTGTCTCCTTTTCGGGCGATTTCTTCCCAATCTACATTTCGCGCGTTTTTTATCTTTATGGTTTGTGAAATACTTCCGTCTTCGGCACTTAATTTATAGATTTCCGGGTTTCCCCCGCTGTCGTTAAATGTGTAGAGATGGTCGTTATAAAATTCAACTCCCGAAGTTTCATTTATTCTTGAGGATAAAGTAAACATATTGGGATGTTCGGATAAATCCAACGTATCCGTCTTAGTCTGACTGAAAATAAACGATGAAATTAAGAAGGTAACTAAAACTGCTTTTTTCATAGGATAAAACAAAAAATAAAATTTTAGTAACAAATTTACAAATAAATAAAAATTATTCCGATGAAGTTTTTAATAAGAATTAGGATAACTAAAACGTGTGCTGTCTTTTCAACTGTAAATTTCAGGCAGTTAGGTGTGGGTATGTCTATCTTTTTAATGGGAAAAATAATAATCAAATCATATTTTTTGTAACAATAATAAGAGATTTGTATCTTTACTGAAATTATTTGATTTATGAAAGTAAGCCGACTTTTATTGTTGCTTTTTGTATTTAGCGTTCTGATGAGTTGTAGAACATCTCCTGTGATTGTCAACAAAAAGATCATAGACACAGAAAGCGAACCTATGCTCATCGGACGTGTTACCCGCGATGCTTTGACCGAACCGGAATTCAATGACTGGTATTCAAGAGAATACGATTCGTATGTTCCCGATCCTAAGATCATAAAAAACCTGAAAGGCAAGGTTCGTCTTTATACAATTGAAGTGTTTTTTGGCACTTGGTGTAGTGATACTCAGGAACAGCTTCCCCGATTTTTAAAAATTTTAGATGAGGTAAAATATCCCGAAAAATACCTTAAACTTTATGCCGTAAACAAAAATAAAGAGAGTTTTTATGGAGAACAAGGACAAAAAGCGATTACTAATATTCCTACTTTTATAGTTTACAAAACAGTCCGAAACGAAAGAAGAGGTCACAGAGAAGTCGGAAGAATCGTTGAAACTCCTAAGGGAACTTTAGAATCGGAGCTATACAGGATTATTACAGGAAAAAAATTCAATGAAGAAACTAAAAAGATAAAAAAGAAGAAAAATCGTCCGTCGGGCAAAAAAAGAACCGAAGACAGTTAATTTCTTTTTCAACGTTTGGTTCAGGTTACTTTTTTAGCAAAGTTGTTTGCTTGTTCTTACGTTGTTAATCAACCGCTGATTTCAAATCAGTAAGTGCGAAATTTCTACCAAAAAAAGAGAAAATATTTGTCCAAAAGAGAAATTTTCCGTATCTTTATAAGATAAGACATTCCGAATCGTTCGGAAGGATAATTTTTATTTCTCTCTTGTCAGCAGCGGGATTCCCGTCAGCAACTTCCTGTAAAAATTTTATTAAAGAAAATGCTTAATTGCTGTCTGTCAGCTTTGTTTTAGTGGCGGATTCAGATTTTTGAGAATAAAGTTGTGTAAACATCTTCTTTCCACATAAGAAAGAAAAACGGATTTCGGAACCTGAATAATACTCTTTATGAGAGATGACATATAAAAACAGAGATGTTTTTTGTAATTTTACACAAAAAAATAATGGCACTCATAGCACCTTCAATTCTTTCCGCTGATTTTGGAAATCTGAATCGTGATATTGACATGATTAATGATAGTGAAGCAGATTGGTTTCACATAGATATAATGGATGGAGTTTTTGTTCCCAATATATCTTTCGGATTTCCTGTTCTGGAAGCAGTGAATAAAAAAGCAACAAAGATTAAGGATACACATTTGATGATAGTGAATCCGGATCAGTATATTGAAACTTTTAAGAAGTTGGGAACGGATTATCTGACGGTTCATTATGAAGCCTGCCCCCATCTTCACAGGACTATTCAGGCAATTAAAAATACGGGGATCAAAGCAGGAGTAGCTTTAAACCCACATACCAATGTACATTTATTGGATGATGTGATTCGGGATTTGGATCTGGTGTTGATCATGAGTGTAAATCCCGGATTTGGAGGACAAAAATTTATTGAGAATACGTATGAAAAAATAACAAAAACTAAAAATTTGATTATACAAAAAAATTCTTCCGCATTAATTGAGGTCGATGGGGGAGTAAATCCGGAAAATGCGAAAAAATTATCAGATGCGGGAGTAGATGTATTGGTTGCAGGAAGTACTGTTTTTAATGCGGAAGATCCTTCTCAGATGATAAAGGATTTAAAGGCAAAAACAAAAAATTTTTAGGTAGAATGAAATTTGAAAATATCCATTTTATTATTAATCCCGTTTCGGGAGGAGGTAAAGGAAAAAAAATAGAAGAAAGAATTAAAGAACTTTTCTCAGACAGAAACATTAAGATAAAAACAACCCAAAAAAAGAACGACGGATTAAAATTTGCATTAGAGTCGGTAGAAGAAGAAGTAGACCTTATAGTGAGTTGCGGAGGAGACGGAACGCTCAATGAGGTTGCATCGGCGTTAGTGGGAAAAAGTATCCCGCTGGCTATTGTACCTGTCGGCTCGGGGAATGGGCTGGCAAGGCATTTGCATATACCTCTTCATTATGAGGAAGCATTGCAGGATATTTTAAGATCAAGATCAATTATTGAACCTATTGACTGCGGCAAAATAAATGACATGTTTTTCTTTAGCAACGCAGGAATTGGCTTTGATGCGGAAGCCGTAAACGTATATGCTCATCAGAAGCAGCGGAAATTGTTGGGATACATCAAAAGTGTATTTTTAAGCATTTTTAAATTTAAACCGGTAAAAATATCGGTTATTTCCGAACAGGAAAAATTTTCGGGAGAAGCAATGTTGCTTAATATTTCGAACAGTAACTGTATGGGATACGGTTTTTCCATCGCGCCTAAAGCCTCATTGCAAGATGGACAATTTGATGTGAATCTGGTGAAGAAATGTTCGTGGATCACTTTCTCATGGATCGGCGCAGGTTTCTTGTTTAATAAAAAATGGGGGAAGAAACGGAATTTGTTTAATACCGAAAAACTGGAAGTAAAAATATCGGCAGATTATATACAGATAGATGGTGAATATACCCCGATACAACCCCAAACCTTAAACATATCAGTCCTTCCTAAAGCATTACTGGTTTTAAAAGGGTAATTTAGCGGGCTTTCACTTGTTGTCAGCTGCCTGAAGTTGTGAATATTTTGCCTTTTTCAGAGCTACATTGAGTTCATATCCTATCAGAATAAATGTAACGGATAAATTCACCCATATCATTACGATAAGAACAGAGCCGATGGAGCCGTAAAGCACATTAAATCGGGTGAAGTTTGTGATATAATATCCGAAAAAATAAGTAGATAAAGAAAAAAGAAAAGTGGTCAGCAATGCTCCGGGCATTACCCCCCTGAAACTTATTTTTGTAGTCCTTCCGAAATAATAAAGAAAACAAATACCTATAAAAAACATGAATGAAGAAAGAACAAAGTTTAAACTATTGATCAGGAAACGATATTCGTAAATATTAAAAGAAAAAGAAGCCTGAAAGAAGCGGAATATAATTTCTGTCACATACACCAGCAACAAAGAAAAGAATAAAAAAATTGAAAAGAACAGAACAATAAAAATACTTAAAATAAAAGATTTTGGACCTTTAAACTCTATAGGTTCATGATTTATGGATTTGAATCCCTTTATTAAAGAACGGATTCCGTTTGAAGAAAGGATGATAAATAATACGGCGGAAAAAACAAATAAAAAAACACTCGGTCTGTTCAGTTGATTATTCACTAAAAGAATACGCTCATTCATGTACCCGTTAACAATCTCAAAAATGTTGGGAGGCAGCGATTTTTTCAGTATGTAATCGTAAATAAGTTGTTGTATTTCCTCATAATAAGGCATGTAGCTGATGAAAAGGAGGAAAAATATTAGAAACGGAAACAAACTCATGAAGATGCTCCAGGACGCAGCAGCAGCCCTTGCCCCTAAAGTTCCTTTCGTAATGCCCTGAATATAAATCTGCAAAATTTTATACAGGGAAATACGATTAAGCATAGGAACCGAGGTTTTCTTCATATATATATTTATACGCTTTATACGCCTTGGTTTAAGAAACTTCATCTTAAAGAAGAAAATTTATGACACCCTATTTTTTATTTTTTTCAAATTTAACATTAAAAATGAAATTAAAAATAACAAATAAGAAAAAAACGATAGAGTGGAAACTTTGTCATTAAAAAAAGATAATAATCAAAGCGTAAAAAAGCTAAAAACCTGATAAAAAAGATAACAAAACATTGCTTTCAAAGTGTAAATCGCTGTTATAGCGTCGTTTGCAATATATTTAAAAATTTGCTTTGCAGGTTTTATTAAAATTGTTAGATTTGAACCAAGACATAAAATAAAACACAATTTAGTTAAAAAGCCAAAAAATAAAATGGACCAATTTTCATTTTTAAATGCAATTCACTCCGAATACATAGAAGAATTGTATCAAAAATATATACAATTTCCGGATAGTGTGGAACCCAGCTGGAGGAGTTTTTTTCAAGGATTTGATTTTGCCAATAAAACATACAACGGAAAGTCAATTGAGCCGGAAAAAGAAAATTCCACAATAAATACCAGTGGAATTTCAGAAGATGTAATACGGGAATTTAAAATTATAAACCTGATAAACGGTTACAGAACAAGAGGTCATTTGTTTACCAAAACCAATCCGGTAAGACAAAGAAGGACTTATACCCCCACATTGGATATTGAAAATTTCGGGCTTACCCGCTCCGATTTATCAGTAACAATAAGCGGGAAAATAATAGGATTAGAAGGAGAATATACCCTGCAACAAATAATAAACCTCCTGCATACGGTATATTGTGATTCCATAGGAATTGAATACATGTATATCAGGAATCCCGAAGAAGTTGCCTGGGTGCAAAGATGGTTAAAAGTGAACTTTAATCATCCGGTTCTCAGTGTTGAAGAAAAAACAAGAATATTGAAAAAACTTTCCTATGCGGTGGCATTCGAAAACTTTCTTCACACAAAATTCGTAGGACAAAAAAGATTTTCATTAGAAGGAGGAGAATCCTTAATTCCTGCTTTGGACGAAATTATTAACCATTCTTCCGAATTAGGAGTAGAAGAAATAGTGATAGGAATGGCTCACAGAGGAAGATTGAATGTTTTGGCCAACATATTTAATAAATCCCATTCCCAGATCTTCACCGAATTTGAAGGAAAAGACTATCAGGAAACCATTTTCTCAGGAGATGTCAAATACCATTTAGGTTCCCACAATAAATACCGTACGAAAAAAGGAAAAACCGTAAAGATCAGTTTAGCTCCCAACCCATCTCACTTGGAAACAGTCGATGCCGTTGTAGAAGGAATAGCCCGTGCAAAAACAGATCATGATTACAACGAGGACTATGGAAAAGTACTTCCGATTCTTATTCACGGAGATGCAGCCATTGCAGCTCAGGGAATCGTATACGAAGTGGTTCAGATGATGAAACTGGACGGATATAAAACAGGAGGAACCATACACATAGTAGTGAATAATCAGGTAGGATTCACCACCAATTACTTAGACGCCCGATCCAGTACCTATTGTACAGACGTTGCCAAGACCGTGCTCTCTCCGGTTTTACACGTGAATGCAGACGATGCCGAAGCAGTAATACATGCGGTACGATTTGCTTCCGACTATAGAAATACCTTTAATAAAGATATATTCATAGATTTATTAGGATACAGAAAATACGGACATAACGAAGGAGACGAACCAAGGTTCACCCAACCTCAATTATATAAGATTATAGCGAAACATCCCAATCCGAGGGAAATTTATAAAGCACGGTTGGAAAAAGAAGAAGTTATCACTTCCCAACTTATCGCTGAAAATGATGAAGAATACCGAAAACTGTTAGACAAAAACCTGGAAGTATCCAAAGGAATGAAACAAACTCCCGTGGAACTTTTCATGCAGCAGGAATGGAAAACCTTTGACAGGGTAGGGGCAAATGAACTACTAGCTCCCAAGGATACCACTTTTCCCATAGATAAACTAAAAGAAATTGCCCGAACCATCACGGAAGCTCCGGAAGGAAAAAATCTCTTTAACAAAATTCAACGATTGTTGAAGCAAAGAAGAGAAATGGTGGAGGAAACTAATGCGATAGACTGGGGAATGGCAGAATTACTATCTTACGGAACCCTGCTTACGGAAGGACATACCGTGCGTTTATCAGGAGAAGACGTAGAAAGAGGAACCTTTTCGCATCGTCATGCAGTAATCAAAACCGAAGATACGGAAGAAGAAATTACACTTCTCAACAATCTGGAAACAAAGGCGAAATTTTATGCATACAACTCCCTGCTTTCAGAATACGGAGTTTTAGGATTTGAATACGGATATGCAATGACGACCCCTAATTCTCTTACCATTTGGGAAGCTCAGTTCGGAGATTTTGCCAACGGAGCACAAATAGTAATTGATCAGTACATTTCGGCAGCCGAAGATAAATGGAAAATGCAGAATGGACTGGTAATGCTTCTTCCCCACGGATTCGAAGGACAGGGAGCAGAACATTCCTCCGCCAGAATGGAGAGATTTTTATCCTTATGTGCAAACGGAAATATGTATGTAGTTAATGCAACAACCCCTGCAAACTTCTTCCATGCGATACGGAGACAACTCAAACCCAATTACAGGAAACCCCTGATAGTATTCTCTCCTAAAAGCCTGTTGCGGAATCCAAAAGTAGTTTCCACTTTGGAAGAACTGGCGGAAGGAAGTTTTCAGGAAATAATAGACGATTCCTTGGCTCAAGCAGATAAAGTTACACGATTAGTATTCTGTTCAGGAAAACTTTATTATGAGCTATTGAAGAAAAAAGAAGAATTGAATGAAGAAAGAGTAGCCTTGGTGCGCTTAGAGCAATTATACCCGCTCCATTGGGAGAAGATCTATCAGGTGTTGGATAAATATGAAAACAAAAAAGAATTTATCTGGGCACAGGAAGAACCCGAAAATATGGGAGCTTGGTGGTACATATTAAAAGAATTCAGAAAATTCGATGTAGATGTAATTTGTCCGTCGGCAAGCAGTTCACCCTCTCCGGGGTCGCATGAAAGATACGACAAAATACAACACGCATTGATCAACACAGTCTTTGAAAACATAAAATAAACTAAAAAAATAAAATACTTAATTCTATGATACTTGAAATGAAAGTTCCCTCTCCGGGAGAATCAATAACAGAAGTCGAAATTGCCACATGGTTGGTGAAAAATGGAGATTATGTAGAAAAAGATCAGGCAATAGCAGAAGTAGATTCAGATAAAGCTACTTTAGATTTACCGGCGGAAGCCAGTGGAATAATAACACTAAAAGCAGAGGAAGGAGATACCGTACAGGTCGGACAGGTAGTCTGTTTGATTGATACCGATGCAGCAAAACCTGTAGGAGAAACAGCCGAAGCTCCTAAGGAAGAAGTGAAAAAAGAATCCAACGTTCCGGAACCTCCTAAGCCGGCTCCGGTGGTAGAAAGCAAACCGGTCACTTATGCGACAGGAACAGCTTCCCCCGCGGCAAAAAAGATTCTGGAAGAAAAGAATATACCGGCTTCCTCCGTTTCGGGTACAGGAAAAGACGGTAGAGTAACAAAAGAAGATGCTTTAAATGCAACTCCGTCCATGGGAACTTCAACAGGAAGCGGAGTACGTTCCTCAAGCTCAACCAAATTATCGGTTCTAAGAAGGAAAGTAGCGGAAAGACTAGTCTCTGTAAAAAACGAGACAGCCATGCTTACAACCTTTAATGAAGTAGACATGAGCGAAATATTCCGTTTAAGAAACGAATATAAAGAAGAATTTAAAAACAAACATGGGGTAGGATTAGGCTTTATGTCTTTCTTCACCTTAGCTGTGGTAAGAGCCTTACGGTTATATCCGGATGTAAATTCCATGATAGACGGAGATTATAAGATTTCTTATGATTTTCAGGATATAAGCGTTGCCGTTTCAGGACCTAAAGGATTAATGGTTCCGGTTTTGAGAAATGCAGAAACCATGACTTTCCGTGGAGTGGAACAAAATATCAAAGATCTGGCGATTAAGGTCAGAGATGGAAAAATTACAGTAGATGAAATGACAGGAGGAACATTTACCATTACTAACGGAGGAGTTTTTGGTTCAATGATGTCTACCCCGATACTAAATCCGCCGCAAAGCGCCATTTTAGGAATGCATAACATTGTAGAACGTCCGGTAGTTAAAAACAAACAGATAGTAATAGCTCCTATGATGTATCTGGCTCTTTCTTATGATCATAGAATCATTGACGGAAGAGAGTCTGTCGGGTTTTTGGTAGCAGTGAAAGAAGCTGTAGAAAATCCGCTGGAATTACTCATGAATAACAATGCCAAAAAAGCATTAGAATTATAAAAACATCTAAAAAGCGCCGTCTAAACAAGGTTTAGACGGCGCTTTTTTACACATACCGGTGTCTTTTTAAAATAAAATGAGGTGACAATAGGTGAATTATGTTCGAAAATTCAGCGGACTTTAAACCTGATTTCACAACAGTTGTGGATAGTTTTCGGAACCTGAATAGTTGAAATTTTTTTTTTGTAAACTGAAAAATTACTTTACCTTTGCAATCCTGAAAAAAGGTTTTTAGAGAGGTGGCCGAGTGGTCGAAGGCGCACGCCTGGAAAGTGTGTATACGCCAAAAGCGTATCGAGGGTTCGAATCCCTTCCTCTCTGCTTAGAGGGTATTCATCGCAATACCCTCTTTTTTTATATATCAATACTCTCTTTTCTTTCGTTTTCAAGTGATTATACAGTAGCTGAGTGAATTTGAAAAAGAAGGGGAATATTTGGCTAAAAGAAAAAAAATCCGTATATTTATATAATATACCTCCCGCTTATTTTTTCACTTCATGCAGGCTGAGGGTGACCAACAGGGGAACATTTGTTCCGATTTTATTTTCATCTCCATAAAAGCCATAAGCCGTGAAGGAAGGTAAAACCAATTCCGCGACATCTCCTTTCCCCATAAGGTATAGAGCGCTTTCAATGCCTCTTATCTCCTTGAATTTCCCCAAGATTCCCTGTTTTTCTCCGAATTCGGTCAGGGTGTAAATGGTTTCGTTGGACAAGGTTTTTATTTCGGCGGTGTATTTCACCCAATCGTTATTTCCTGCTTTTGCGTTTTCGGTTTTTTCAATAAAACGAATCCAGATTCCGGAAGAGGTAGATTGGAATTTTATATTTAAAGAATCCTGTTGCGTGTCAACCCATTTTTGCAAATAACGTCTTTCGCTTTCTTCTCTGGATTTGGAATATTCCTGAGAATCTTTTGAATAACCCGAATCGGGTCTGTTTACCGGCTGAAAAACTTCTTTTTTCTGACAATTTAACAGAAGTAGTGTAATTAGAAAGAAAAACAGGTTACGGAACTTCATGGGTTTCTTTTTCAATAATGGTTTTAAATTTAATAACAGTATCTTCAAGGGACAGCTCGCTTCTTCCCCCGGCGGCATTGATATGTCCTCCTCCGTTAAAGTATTTTCGGGAAAATTGATTAACGTCAAATTGTCCTTTGGAACGGAATGAGATCTTTATGAAATCATGCTGGAGATCTTCCATGAAAAAAGCCGAAAAGTTAACGTTTATAATAGATAATCCATAATTAACAAAACCTTCGGTATCTCCTTTTTGATATTTGAATTTTAGAAGTTGTTCTCTTGTCAGGGATAAGATGGCGGTTTTCTTTTCGGGAATAAGTTCAATGGAATCCAGTACGGTTCCCAGTAATTTCAGTCGTTCAGGGGTGTTGCAGTCCAGAATATGAGAGGCTACTATATCCGGATAAACACCTTTTTCCATGAGAGAAGCTATTATCCTGTGTGTTTCCGCTGTTGTATTCCTGAAACGGAAGCCGCCGGTATCGGTCAGCATTCCTGTATAAAGGCAATAAGCAATATTTTTATCAATTTTTGAATCTTCTCCCAAAGCTTCTATAAACTTATATACCATCTGGCAGGTTGCAGGTTGTGAAGTGTCTGAGTAAGTGTAATTGAAAGGATCGGGTTCCTGATGATGATCTATTAGTATTTTAACCGCTTTGGATTCATTTAATTTGGATTCCAGGTGATTGATCCGGGAAGCGGTATTAAAATCAAGACAAAAGATTAAATCGGCGGTGTTAAAAGCAATTTCCGTAAATTTTGTCCGGTATTCGCCAATAATGATATTTTTGGCGTTGGGCATCCATTTTAAAAATTTGGGAAATTCGTTAGGAACGATGATGGTTGATCTAATATTCAGGTTTGTTAAAAAATGTTGTAATCCTAAAGATGAACCGATAGCGTCTCCATCAGGGTTTTGGTGGGTAAGGATAAGTATGTTTTTTTTTGTTTTCAGAAGCCCTCGGATTTCTTTCAGATGGTTTTGAGAGAACATGGTAAAATATTTTGGTAAAAATAAAAAAAATCACACTTACAGAAGGGTGATTTTTTTAAAGATATGAAAAAATTAGATTTTAGTTTTATAAAATATTAATCGGACTCATAAGAGTTCGTTGTTTCTCCTCCGAAATCCCAAGTTAAACCAAAGCGCAGGGTATTATCCAGAGCGTTGTTAATGCTGGAAGTAGTAATCAGGTAAGAAAAATCAATACCAAAGGACTGATATTTAAGTCCTGCTCCCAGAGTGACGTATTGTCTGCCTCCTTTGTCTTTATCCTCATAAAAATATCCGGTACGGAAAGCAAACGCGTTATTAAAGGAATATTCTGCGGACAGGCTGTATGTGATTTCTTTTACGGCGTCTTTGTTTCCAAAGGAACTGAACATTCCGGAGATAAAATTTTTATCAGGAGTTGAATAGGTTTTGTTTCCGAGTTCGTCTGTGTTTTCTTCGGGAGCGGGAACCAGTAGTTTGGAAGCCTCAAAGGTTACGCCCAGTTTATTTTCTTCGTCAAAATATAAATCGTATCCGGCACCCAGTCTCAGGTTGGTGGGTAAATAATTGGAATTTTCCTTACTGTCGGAATAATCCAGTTTCGGACCCATGTTAAAAATCCCCCAACCGGCTCTCCATCTGCCTTCGTAATCACTAAAGATGCTGTTTTTGCCGGACAAAAAATAACCGGTAACATCTACCGCGAATGTATTTGCCGCTTTGGTTTGGGCGGAAGAGTTGTCGACATTGTTATACAGGTCTGAACGTATGTATCTTGCGGTTACCGCCATGGAATATATATCAGCCAGTTTTAAGCCGTAAGAAACATCGATCGAAAATTCGTTGGGTTTTGAGATTCCTTTTTCCATAATGGTATTGCCCATTAATTCGTTTAGTTGAATTTCTCCCAGGTTGAAGTAATAGATACTTGCTCCCAGAGTGCTCCTTTCCTCTTCTCCGAGAAATGTGTAAAAAGTACCGTTTAATAAGAATACGTCATTGGTAAGTTTATTCATATAAGGTGTATAAGATACTCCAACACCGGAATAGCTTGTGCCGAATACATATTTGGAAGGGTTCCAGAATTGTGAAAACCCGTCGGGAGAAGTAGCCACACCCTGATCTCCCAAACCTCCTGAACGAGCATCAGGTGAAATTCGTAGAAAAGGAGCCCCTGTGACTATGGCATAGCTTCTATCTTGAGCTTTTAAAGCTGTGAGACATAATAAGGTTAAAATTAGAATTCTTTTTTTCATGAACTAATTTGATTAAATTATTAAGTTTTTTGTTAATTTTTAAGTGTCTGTTTTTTTGGAATCTACAAATATAAATTTTATTTTAAAATAACTAATTTTTCTATTTGAGAAAAGGAGCCTTTACAAGCCTCGGAAATTCCCCGTACTTTTACTCTGTATATATATACCCCTTTACCTGTTTTATCTCCAAAGTCATCCAGTCCGTTCCATTCTATTCCGTATTTATCCGTCCTGTATCCTTCGTGAAAAGGTTCGGAAGTAACGGTTTTATTGATGGTTTTTACCAGTTTCCCTGAAACGGTAAAGATCTGAACCTGAACCTCCAGTATGTCAGGGCAGTTGTGCTCAAAATGAAAAAACGTCTTTGTAGTGAAAGGGTTAGGCCAGTTTAATAATCTTTTGATCACTAATCCCTGATCTCCGTTTTCAACAACTATAAAGTCTAACGTAGCAGATGAAGAATTATTGTTTATATCCCAAACTTTAAATTTAATAGTGTGATTTCCCGGTTCCAGATTGTATAATCTATACCAGACCTTTCCCTGCTGATAATCTTTCAGATTCGGGTTTAAGCAGGGAGAAGATTCTCCTCCGGTGTAAAAATCGTTGAGAATAATGGTGTTGTTTACATTGTTGTCCAATACTTCCGTAATGTCGTGTCCGATGCCTAATCCCGTAGAATTTATTCCGGTGCTGTCCGTAATGCAGGCTAACAGGTAAGGAGAACGATCTGTAATTCCTCCGTTGACAAAATTCAGATTGTTCATATATAACCCTATTTTTGGACCTTCGTCATCGTTGATGCCATTGGGATTAATGTCTCCTATTTTCAGATCGCTTTTGTACTGGAGGGCATCTATCTGGGAATTTTCGGCATATAAGATAAGTTTACCGTTTCCTATTTCGTAATTAATGTCTTTAGGAACATAAAATTCCGTTTTGAAATTTCCGTTTATCACCTTAGAACCTCCTTTATAGATGGCGTTAGTTTGTTCTTTATATTCCAAAGGAGGATTAAGATAGCCGATATTAAAATTATTCAACGTTTTTTTGTCTATGGGTTTATCGTAGAGAACAGTTTGTATATTTCCGGAAAACGAAGTATCCGGAGCGTCGGATTCATTCAACACCTGTCCTTCAAG
This sequence comes from Flavobacteriaceae bacterium, assembly GCA_031276535.1. Classification (GTDB taxonomy): domain Bacteria; phylum Bacteroidota; class Bacteroidia; order Flavobacteriales; family Weeksellaceae; genus Apibacter. The sequence goes on along the minus strand of JAISMV010000123.1, from coordinate 13,661 downwards.
AGTTACAAAATCCAACGCTCTGATGGTTCCTGTAAAAGAATTTGCGTCTATATCGTTAATTTTTGTCAGTTTTATTTTCCGTTTAGGTTTTGCTAAAGATTGTGCCGGGTCTCCCAATAAGGACATTTTTCTATTATCTCCACTTAAATATTCTTTTTTAGATAGACGAATAGCCTCTCCTAAAGAAATAAATTTGTTTTCTTCCGTTTCTTTAGTAAAAATATGCTTTATGATAATAGGGTTCATTTTAAGTCCATAGTCAATGGATATTGCTCTGTTGGTGGTGATCATGAAGCCTGCACCTCCGTTTTTTTTGAGGTATAGCAAGTCTCCCAATGAATTCAGAGAAGGATTGTCCCATATGGAAACATCACAGGAGATCGTGATGAAAAGAGGTAGACGCGAATAATCCTCATTAAAATTAGTCAGACTGTTTATGTCTTCTCTGGTAAATAGACGATATTGAGATAAAGAAGAAGAGCCTCCGTGCCCGAAATAGTTGATAACAAGATTACCGTTGTTAAACGCATTTTTTATAGCGGTGTTTACTTGTGGAAACCGTGCCCCTCCTGTTGTATAATCGACCTTATATGAATCTATATAAAATTTTTGCAGCACGTATTCCGGTAATGAAGTCTCAAAAATATCCTGAGCAATGGTTTCCTCTATTGACTTTTGAAAATTGTATCCTCCTCCGTCAATATCTACAATAAGAGAAGTTTTTAATCTCCAATCGCCAAAAGGAGTGCCCTGTGAGGAATTTCCGTTATCGTATTTAATTGCTTTATCTACGCACAGAGTTGCTTCGGAAAGATTTTTGGCTATCATCCTTCCTACTGCAATATCCAATTGAGAAGACATAAGGTTGGCATCTTCTCCGATCATGGAGGCTTCATTATCATCCAGAATGGCTATAAAATCATCGGTAGCAAAAGAGTTGCTGAGTCCGGTGCTGGTATAGCTCTGGTAGGCAGGAATTAAATTATGTCCGGTACCCGTTTTATTTTTAAAGTCGTAAGAACAGGAACCTAATATTAAAGCATATTTTAATTTTCCGTTGTCTTTTTTATACAAATAACGAAGAAAATCCCGAATACCGGTTAAATCCCGTCCTCCCGAGCTAAATTCGTTATATATCTGGTTTACGGTGACAACCTCTACGTTTAGGTTATTTTTGGATTGATGAAAATTTTTTAATCGGTTGGCTTCGGAAATAAATTCAGGAACCGTTATAATAACATAATCGACATTTGAAATGGAATGTAAAGCCTGATTGGGAATTTTCCCTACGATTTCCGGTGTATATGCGGCGTTGTGTTTAAACGCTACCAGCTCATTTTTGAAAACACTGGATGAGAATTGATACGAAAAGTTGTAAGTGTTGGATGAGCGCTCCAGTTTTCGGGCATTTACATTATCCGAAACGTCCCACACTTCAAAATCTTCCGTAGGCACGAAATTAAAACCGTATATATTCCCGTTTTCTATGGCATCAAAAGTCCGGAAGTTCATCTGACTTCCGTTAAATTTGAGTTTTTGTTTATAAATAACTTCAAAATAATCCGGATATAATTCGGCGGAGGGATTGGCTGAATTGTCAAATTGTAAGGAGAATTTCAGATTGTTTTTAGGAAGTACCGTCTGAGTGATGTTTCTCATGGAATAGTCTGTTTCCGTGCCTGAGGGGGTTAAAACGGCAGAGTATATGGGAGTTCCGTCATAGGAAACGTTTACTTTTCCATTGGTGCCATTTCTGGAAACCCAAAAATATCTCCATGTAATAGCAGTTGGAGCCAGATCGTGAACGGGAAAATCGATTTCTTTGTTGTTTTTAACGCCTAAATTTTCTCCTAACCATATCTTTCCTACCTTATTGAGGTTGAGTATGTCTTCCTCATAAAACTGATAATCATCGTATTCCGTGTATACGGTGGAGTTGGGAGTTTGAAAAGGAACGGAAGGAATTCTTTTTCCGGGAGACTGATTTACATTAATGAAGTAATATGCATAGTCCTCGTAAATATTTTTTTTATGTCTTGTGTTAAGAGCAGTTCTGATCCAGTCATCGGGACCTTGAGCGTAAAATAAAATATAATCTTCATTATTAAAGACCCCGTCGTCTTCTCCAAAAACAGCTATTGCGTTTTCCTGTAAATTATCATATCTGAAATCAGAGGTAGGTTCCGGCAGCATTTTTCCTCCGTTTCCAAAGATCCGGATGGTTTTAGGGTTTAAAGAATTTATAGCAATGCCTAAAGATTGTAAAATATTTTTATCTATTTTGTAAACACCCGATTGTTTAACCTTGATCTTATACCAGTTTCCGTTTTGTAAGACGCTTTCCGTGTCGGACTGAACTCCGGAGCTTTTTAAATATGAAGGAGAAGTCTTGTTTATCGTAAAGCCGGTTAATTGAAATACGGTATTTCCCGTTCGTTTAAATGTTTTGATCGTGACGGATAAAAGATTTTGATCTCTTGCTTTTGTGATGGAAGCAGAATAACGGTCTTCCGTAGGCACTGAGGCAAGTGAAATACTGCCCAGCTGAGAAGCCTCAACGGGTTTCCATTGCAGGTTGGATAAGGTAATATTTCCTGAAAAATCAATTTTTTCAGAATAATATAAAGTAGGAATTCCTTCGTCCAGAGAATAATTTTTATTGGAAAAATAAGGATATTTTCCCGAATCGGTTTCAGAGTAACGAACCGGTTTCAATCCTTCCCAGTTTATGTTAATGGTTTGAGCATCAGAAAAGAAGCAGGCGCCCTGTGCTAAAAATAGTAAAAAAAAACAGATGTATTTCTTCATATTATTTATATAACGAAAAAACAGAAAAAAAATTTTAGAGAAATCATACAATATTTAAGTTTGAGTTGCCGTTTATGTGAAGAAACTAGAGAGAAGAAAAATTTTTAGTTTCTAAATAATATATTTATTTTTGCATGTTTAAAATAATGAAAGTAAATACAATGAAAATCGGAAAATTCATTTTGTTGTTAACCGTTGTTTCTTCAATGTCTCTGACTGTAATCAGTTGTGGAGGAGGAAGCAGGACTAAACCTGGCGGAGGAACAAGGAACACTAAAAGCCTGACAGGATGGAAAGCTAATGATAAAAACGGTTGGTTTTTTAGTAAAAAAAAGAAAGGTGAAAAAGGTTGGGTCGGAATGGTGTTCGTTGAAGGGGGTACTTTTACCATGGGATTGGTAAAGGACGATGTGATGCATGATTGGAACAACACCCCTACTCGTATGCAGGTGAGGTCTTTCTTCATAGGAGAAACGGAAATAACAAATTATGAATACCGTGCATATGTTACCTGGCTGAAATATGTATATTCCCCTACGGATGATAATTACAAAGATATTTATTCCGGAGCTCTTCCCGATACTTTAGTTTGGAAAAACAAATTGTCGAGAAATGATGTATACTCGGAAGACTATTTCAGAGCGCCTCAGTTTGATAATTATCCGGTAGTAGGCGTAAGTTGGCTTCAGGCACAAAGATATTGCGACTGGTTGACCGACAGGGCTAATGAAAGAGAATTAATGAACAAAGGAATTATAGGTAAGGATTTTTACCGTAATGCGGAAAACAACGTAGGTTCCAATTCATTTAATATTGAAAAATATAAATTTAATGATCCGGCATTAGAAGGAGTCATTAATGAGAAAAAGGTAGCAAAACAAAGCGGAATTACCAGTAAGAACGATCGAATTATTGCCGTTAACAAAAGCGCTCAGGGAAATCTGGTTCAAAAATTCAGATTACCAACCGAAGCGGAGTGGGAATATGCAGCTCTAGCGGAAGCCGACAACAGACAATATAATCTGATAGAAGGAAAAGATGTGATGATTAACAAAATGCGTGGCAAGAAAGGACGAAACAGAGGGCAATTTTTAGATAACTTCAAATCAGGAGGACAGGGAGACTATTCAGGTATAGGCAGATGGGGGAATGATGGAAATGCTATCACGGCCGATGTACGTTCCTATCCTTCCAATCCGTTTGGTGTCTACGGAATGTACGGAAATGTGGCAGAATGGACACAAGATGTTTACAGACCGCTAATAGATACCGATTTTAATGATTTCAATTACTACAGAGGAAACGTATATCAACAATTTATAAACGAAGAAGGAAGTTCAGGGCGATTCAAAAAAGTAGAGGATGATAACATACAATACGATACTTTGGCAGACGGTCGCAGGGTTTATAGAAATCTGTCCGGTAAGTTTGAAACCGAAGTAGTTGACGATACAAGAAACTTCCGAGACGGAGATTTACAATCTTCACTGGAAGCCGGAGACGGAAAAGTAGATTCCTTAGGAACCCATAATTTCTATAATTCCCCTATCAGAAACTGGACGGTGGATAAGAAAGGAAGGGTAGTGCTTGAAAAAGACCCAAAACAAAGAACTTCTTATATCAGCAACGATTTGAGAGTAGTTAAAGGCGGTTCTTGGAGTGATACGTCTTATTGGCTGGATCCGGGACAAAGAAGATTTATGCTTGAAAATGAATCTTCCGTATGGGTCGGTTTCAGAGTGGCTCAGGATCATAAAGGAAAAGAGTCTTCTCCATCCAGAACCAAAAGAGGGGCAAGTACTAAAATACCGAAATAGAATGTAGATTTTTTAATTAATAATTCAAATAAAAGAGGGCTATCAATAAAAGGGTAGCCTTTTTCGTTAAATATTCAGTGCAATGAAAATAGGAGACCGGGTTAATATATTGGACGAAGAAGGTATATTCATAATACAAAAAATAGAAGGAAATAAAGTAATCCTGACAGATCCGTATGGATTCGAACATATCTGCTCTTTGAAAAAGGTAATTCCGTATGAATCATTAAATGAATTTTATAATAATTCTCCTGAAATTTCTATCAAGCAGGAAGACAAAAGCAGGAAAAAAAAATTCCTCCCGCAAAAAAAAGAAGAGATCAGGGAAGTTGATTTACACATAGGAAATCTGGTTGATACAACGGTAGGTCTACATCCTCATCAGATGTTACAAAAACAGCTCAACAAAGCCAGAATAGAAATTCAAAAAGCAAAGAAGGACGGAACTAAAAAATTAATCCTTATTCATGGAAAAGGAAAAGGAGTACTAAAAACAGAAATATATAAGTTATTGGAAACTGTAGAAGGAATAGAATATTTTGAAGCAGACATTATTAAATACCGTTTTGGCGCAGTTGAAATCAGAATTGGATAAGCATGATTACTCTTTGATAATAAGGGTGATAACCGGTGTATTTTTCCTGATTTCACCGATACTTTGTCTTGCGCAAAAAGATAAGATGGTTATTTCCGCAACTTTGGATACTGTTTCAAAAAGTATATCCGTAAACCAGAAAATAACTTTTTACAACAATACGAAACATACGTTAAATACCCTGTCCCTGCATGCGGCTGCCAATTCGTATTCCGATAATAATACGGCATTAGGAAAGAGGAAATTAGAGGACAGAAATAAAACCTTATATTTCTCCAAATTTAAAGAAAGAGGTAAAATCAGTGATTTGACAATTTTTATAGATAAAAGACGTCCCGTATTTTTACTCAGAGATTTTGAGTTTTACGAAATAGACCTTTTCACTCCCTTATACCCGGGCGAAAGCATAACGCTTGAATTAAATTATAATATAAAACTTCCTTTTGACAAGATAACCGGCTATGGTTATTCCACTAATGGAGATTATTTGCTAAAGAATTTTTTCCTGCAGCCACTAGATTATAAAGAAGGAAAAGCCGTACAGGAAGCCTTTACTGATATTGGGTCTAATCCCTATCGGGAAACGGAATATGAGATCTCATTTTTTTGTCCCCAAAATTTTTATCTGGAAAGCGATCTTAAAAAGGTGGGTGAAAACAGTTTGAAAGGAGTTAATAACGATGCAGTAACCATCTTGATCACAAAGACTCAACCCTTTCGGTTTCAATATGAAACCGGAGGCTCTTCCGTAGAGGTTTCCATAGGGTATCCTGTGAATGATGAATTGAAAGAAGCATATTACAAAAATATCCAAAGGGAATTGAATTTTCTTTATGAGGAATTGGGAATTATTCCCTCTAAAATTTTTATAGACTCAAAAACTAAAAAGAATCAAAGTTTTATAGGTGCAGATGATATTGATCTATTCGGAATAAAAGAGTGGAAATTATTTCCCGAGGAAGTAAAAACAGACCTTCACCTGTTCCAGCAGGTTGCATATACGGTAATCAATCAGGTTGTAAAAGTAGATAAAAATAAAAATCACTGGATTCCCAATGGATTATTGACGTATTATCAGCGTAAATACCTAAAACGTTACTATCCGGATACAAAATTACTGGGAAACCTGCCCGGTGAATTGAGCATATTCGGGATAAGACCGTTAGAATATTTTTTTATTTCCAAAATTCCGCTGACCGACAGGTATAAATTGGGGTATCGGTATATTGCAACTCAAAATTACGATCAGCCGATAGGAGAAAGTTATTTGGAATTGAGCAACATCAACCGATACATAATCAGCAGCTTTAAATCAGGATTGAGCTTTAATTTTTTGTCCGAATATTTAGGAGGAGATATTTTTGAAAATTCCGTCAGAAAATTATTACAGGAAAAAAAGAACGAAACTATTGCCTCCGAAGATTTGCAGGATGTTTTGGAAAAAGCATCAAACAAGGAATTAAGCTGGTTTTTCACCCGTTATATAACAACTAATGACAGAATTAATTTTAGAATTAAAAAATTTTATTCCGAAGAAGGAAAAGACAGCATAAAGATCAGGATTACCAATAAAACCCGCTTACCGGTTCCCATACTGATTACAGGAGAAGAAAATAAAGAAATCAAAAATGAAAAATGGATATTTTCCACAAAGAAAGATTCTCTTTATTCCTTTCCCAAAGGAAAGTACACCCAGTTGCTGATCAATAATAATTATCTCTTTCCCGAAATCAATGACAATGATAACTTATTGAATACGAAAGGATTTTTTAAAAACAGGAAGAAGATTCAGATGAAATTTTATGCAGATGTCGACAATCCGGATTATACGCAGATTTTTTATGAACCTAAGATCAAGTGGAACGATTACAACAAGTTTATTTTAGGATTTCGGTTTTATAATGATTCGCCTTTTTCCAGACCTTTTGAATATTCATTTGCTCCTACCTATTCAACAGGAACCAGAGGATTGACCGGTTCGGCTTCTCTCATTTATAATTACGATATGGAAAATGGATTATTCAGGAGAATATCCGCAGGTACGTCGTTTAATTATTTTCATTACGATAAAAATCTGGCATATAAAAAATATTCGGGAGGTCTGAGTTTCATTTTTAAAAAAAGACCCAGATCTGAGATAAATCGGACTATAGGAATCTCGTTCAATAGTGTAGACCGGGAGAAAGATCCGTTTGTAATCAAAGAAACAGATGCCTATTCCCAATATAACTTACTGGATATATCGTATGTTTTTTCAAATAAAAAACTAATTAATGAGTGGTTTACCAGAACCAATTTTCAACATTCCAACTTATTCAATAAACTATGTACGGAGATTTATTTTCGTCATGAATATGCCCGTGATAAAAAGATAACATTGCGCTTTTTCGGAGGATATTTTTTTAATAACAAGTCGTCTTCCTCATATTTTGATTTTGGAGTAGACCACATTACCGATTATAATTTCAGTTATTCGGATTATCTGGGAAGGTCGGAAACTAAAGGACTTCTTTACCAACAATATATCATGGCTGAAGGAGGTTTTAAATCTTTGATAGAGAAATCCGCAGGCAAATGGATCACATCGCTTAACGGGGAGATCCACCTCTGGAAACTCCTTGATCTATATGCGGATGCAGGAGTATACAGCAATAATGGAAGATCTGCTCGTTTTATATTCGATACAGGAGTCAAACTTCGGATCATTCCCGATTTTCTTGAGTTGTATTTTCCGGTTCAATCCACCTTGGGATTTGAACCTGCGGAAGACGATTACCTTTCCCACATCCGGTTTACGTTTAACTTAAATCTGGGCGCAGTGGTCAATCATTTCCGACGGGGATGGTATTGAACGCGTTTTGTTGAATTTCCAATAAAACCTTTACCAATTCGTCAATTTCCTCTTTAGTGTTATAATGGCTGAAGGAAATACGCAGAGTAGTGGTGTTGTCCAGTTCTTCCTGAGTATAAAGCTGCAACAAAGTGTTGGAAGGCTTAGCCGCTCCGGAAGCACAAGCGCTGCCCTGAGAAACGGCAATTCCTCTCATATCCAGCTGGAACCCTGTCATTGTATTGGGGAAAGGGAGTAATACGCTCACTAAAGTATAGATGCTTTTATCAAAATCCGTACAGTTTCCGTTAAATTTTATTTCGGGTATATGTAGGGAAAGTTGGTCTATGGTATAGCGTTTCAGCTCTTCAATGATTTTTCTTCGCTCGTCCAGCTCGTTCATTGCCAGCTCAAAGGATTTCCCCAAACCCACAATTCCATAAATATTTTCAGTTCCCGCACGCATATTTCTTTCCTGTGCTCCTCCGGTGATCATTCCTTTCAAGCCGGTGGATTTTCGGATATAGGCTATTCCCGCACCTTTAGGTCCGTGAAACTTATGTGCGCTGCAGGAAGCAAAGTCAATGGGAATATCGGAAAAATCCAGAGGATAATGCCCCAGGGTCTGCACCGTATCCGAATGAAACAAGGCATTATATTTTTTGCAAAGCTCTGCAACGGGCTTTAATTCCAGTAAGTTCCCCACTTCGTTATTGGCGTGCATTAAAGAAACCAGAGTAGGTTTGTTTTCCTGTAAATATTCTTCCAATGCATCAAGATCCAAATCACCGTTTTGATTTTTAACGGGAAGAAAGACGATTTCAATATCAGGATGCTTTTCTTTCAGGTCTCTTACGGTTTCCAGTACGCATTTATGCTCCAAAGGAGAGGTGATAATTCGTTTAACGTTCAGGTTTTCAACGCAGGAACGTATGATCAGGTTGTTGGATTCCGTACCGCAGGAAGTAAAAATAATTTCATTGGCAGGAACATTCAGCCGGTTTGCAATGATTTTTCTTGCAAACTCAATTCTGGATTTCCCTTCCTGCCCGAAACTATGAGTAGCAGAAGGATTTCCGAAATCTTCTCTCATAGACTGCATCATGACATCAATTACCCGGTCATCAATTAAGGTAGATGCGGCACTGTCTAAATATATCTTCTTCATTTTATTCTTTTACAATTTACTGAGTGTTTTCCGCTGATTTTATTTACTTCTGCGGCTATATACGGATTTGAAACAGCCGTAGCAACCGTTGAAAGTTCCCCGAAACAGGATTTTCAACTATACAAAGGTAAAAAATATCCGTTTATTTTAAGAGGAAAAATCCGGGTAATGATCGATGTATTTTTTTATACGCTGAATCCGCCTGTTCTCAACCTTTTTTGTGAGGTATCGCCCCCCCCTAATTTACAGGTGACAGAAACAAACGAGAGGGATATTTGCCTCGCCTGCCGCATCCTTTCGTTTTAAAAGCTGAGAAAGATTTTTTCAGAATGCTAATTGTTTGCAAGCAACTCTGAACTACACTAATTTTTAAGTCCTGCCTTTCAGGCAGAGAGAGTTGTCGTGTATGCTCTCCGCAAGTCAGCGACTTGCGGTTACGAAAATATTGCCTTTCAGGCAAAGAGTGCGCTTTACTATTTCATGATGCGTTTGCCCTGAACAACTTTATAAAAGCCTTTTTAAAGAAGTTTTTTTCGCGTATCTTTGTTATTGTGCGTAAAATAATTCATATAGACATGGATGCATTTTTTGCATCTATAGAACAGAGAGACCACGAAGAATACAGAGGGAAACCTTTGGCTGTCGGTCATGCAGGGGAGAGGGGAGTAGTAGCCGCTGCGAGTTATGAGGCACGAAAATTCGGAGTACATTCCGCCATGTCGTCCAAACGGGCATTGGAAATATGCCCGAATTTGATCTTTACTTCAGTGCGTTTTGATGTCTACCGGTCTGTTTCCCGGCAAATCCGAAATATCTTTTTTCAATATACGGATTTGGTAGAACCTTTGTCTTTAGATGAAGCCTTTTTGGATGTAACGGAAAATTTTAAAAATAAGGAGTTTGCTACGGAGATAGCGAAAGAAATTAAAGCGGAAATTTTCAGAGAAACCCGATTGACAGCCTCGGCAGGAGTTTCTTTTAATAAGTTTCTGGCAAAGATCGCCTCGGATTATAACAAGCCGGACGGGTTATTCGTCATTACTCCTCAAAAAGCGGAAAGATTTGTTGAAGGTCTGAAAATTGAAAATTTTTTCGGAATAGGAAAGAAGACTGCCGGAAAAATGCATCAGCTGGGAATAACTACGGGTTGGGATTTAAAACAAAAGACCGAAGAGGAGCTTGTCGGGCTTTTTGGTAAAAGCGGAAAGGCGTATTATTTAAATGCAAGAGCCATTGATAACAGAGAAGTAAATCCCAACCGGATTAGAAAATCGGTGGGTGCGGAAAATACATTTATGAAAGATACGGACTTTCTTCCGGAATTGTATTCAGAGCTGGAATTGATTGCTAAAGATGTAATAAGCAGAATAACTAAAAGTTCCTTTCGGGGCAGGACGGTTACCTTAAAAATTAAGTTTTCGGATTTTCGGATTATTTCCCGAAGTAAAACCCTGCCAGAGGCGGTCACCGATTATTCTACACTGTATAAATGCGTTTTGGAATTATTTCACGAGGTGGATATTTCTTCAAAGATCCGATTGGCAGGCATAAGTATCAGGAATTCAGATGCGGAAACAGAAGAGAGAAGGAAGGAGGGAAGTCAGCTGAAGATCCCGTTCAAAGAGTTTGAAGGATATTTATAAACGAGCACACATTTTTGATATATTTCTATTTCGGGAAGGATTTAGCTGTTGGAAAAATTATGAGTGATTGCATATTTTGTATTCTGGGAAAAGTTTATAATTTTGAAAAACTCAATACAAATTACAAAATAATAAAAATGGATGATAAATTTATGTTGGAAGCCATTAAGATGGCGGAAGATAGTGTTAAAAAAGGAGGAGGCCCTTTTGGGGCTGTGATTGTCAGGGAAGGGAAGATTGTTGCTCAGGCGTCCAATTGTGTTACATTATACAATGACCCCACTGCCCATGCAGAGGTTTCCGCCATACGGAAAGCTTGTGAAGCATTAAATACCTTTGACCTGTCGGGATGTGAGATCTATACCTCCTGCGAACCCTGTCCGATGTGTTTATCGGCGATTTATTGGGCGAGGTTAGATAAAATTTATTATGGGAATACAAAAGAAGACGCTAAAAATATAGGGTTTGACGATTCTTTTATTTATGAACAAATAGCATTAAAACCTAAACAAAGAACAATCCCTGCTATTCCACTGTTGAGAGAACAAGCTCTAAAAGTTTTTAGAATGTGGGAAGATAAAGAAGATAAAGTTGAATATTGATTAAGTAAGAAGGTGAAAATAAAAACGGAATAGCAGGGATTTATTAACTATACCATTTTGATGCGCTTAAAATCAGGCGCATTATTGAGTGCTACGGCATGGAACTTAAAGAAATGGCGTCATATTGGCTCACCTAAGAATACTATACAACTCAATTGGGTAGCAATCTAAAAAAATGATTATATCTTGGATTTGTAAAGATAGACTCAGATTATAAATCTATACCCTAACTTTTTAACTTACACACTTCCTGAGATAGTGTCGTGAATTTATTCCGGTTTTTGTTCCTCTGTTTCCGACAACGAGATCAAAATATCATTTTCCCGCTCTATCAAATACAATCCATGTTCAATAACGTTTTTAGCAGACTGTATATAATTGTGGATTTCATCAGGATTTACAACAGAAACCGGTTTTTCGTTTCTTATTTCTTCCAGCTGGCAGCCGTATTTCTTAATCCATTTCATGACGGAAACGTGACTTACTCCCAACAGCCGACCAATCGAATTGAACCCTAGTCCTTCCAAATACAATATCAAACCTAATCGTCTTTTGCCAGGATCTTTGGACGTTGATTTCTGTTTTACAGTATAATTATTCCCGCAGTTTTTGCATTTGTAACGTTGTAAACCCCGAACAATACCGTTCTTTATTTTCTTTTCACTATTGCATCTCGGACAATTCATGCTTTTTTCAGTAAAGATATTAAAAAACTATATTTGGTTACTGATATAAATGTTTTTTTATTATTTAATTTTTACATTGTATTTTTGTATTCATAATGATTACTCAGGAAAATCTAAAAGAATTACAGGTACGAATTCAGAATTTACATGAATATCTGGAAATAGAAAAAAAACAGATAGAAATCCAGAATGAAGAAGAAAGATCCGCGGATCTTTCTTTTTGGGACAGCCCCAAACAGGCGGAAAATTTGTTAAAACAATTACGAACCAAGAAAAAATGGGTAGAAGAGTATCGGGAAATTAAAACGCAATACGAAGATTTAACGGTGCTTTTTGATTTTTATAAAGCCGGAGAGGTTTCAGAAGAAGAGACGGAAATTCAATATCAGGTTGTAATTAAATTGTTGGAAGAGATTGAATTTAAAAATATGCTCTCTTCGGAAGGGGATGATTTAAGCGCAGTGTTGCAGATAACAGCCGGAGCCGGAGGAACAGAGAGTTGTGATTGGGCAGGTATGCTTATGCGAATGTATATTATGTGGGCTGAAAAACAAGGTTTTAAAATCAGGGAGCTCAACTATCAGGCGGGAGAGGTAGCAGGAGTAAAAACAGTAACTCTGGAACTGGAAGGAGACTATGCCTTCGGTTATTTAAAAGGAGAAAACGGAGTACACAGGCTGGTTCGTATTTCACCGTTTGACTCTAATGCAAAAAGACATACCTCTTTTGCTTCCGTTTATGTTTATCCATTGGCTGATGATTCCATTGACGTTCAGATCAATCAGGCAGCCGTTTCTTGGGATACCTTTCGGTCAAGTGGTGCCGGAGGGCAGAATGTAAATAAGGTGGAAACAGGAGTCCGCCTTAGATATAAATATAAGGATGAATTATCCGGAGAAGAAAAGGAGATTATAATTGAAAATACCGAAAGCCGTTCCCAGTTGCAGAACAAAGAAAAAGCATTACAATTGTTGAAATCCCGTTTGTTTGAAATAGAACTGGAAAAAAAGAATGCCAAACGTGATGAAATAGAAGCCGGTAAGATGAAAATAGAGTGGGGAAGCCAGATTAGAAATTATGTAATGCAGCCCTACCGTTTAGTAAAGGATGTCCGCACGGGAACCGAAACTTCCGACGTAGAATCGGTTATGAATGGGAATATAGATGAGTTTCTGAAATCCTATTTAATGTTTATGGGGCAAAAACCTCAAAAATAAATTCCTATGTTTTTAAATAAACAACTATTTGATAAGTTCAATTAGTAAGTGCAGCTTAACGAGAGATAAAGGTAGAAGATTTTTCACCGCGATGGAGATTTTTGTAAAGAAACATTACAGGCGGCCGTTTTTTACTTATATAACCTTGCTAACAGGCTTAAAGGTAAGATATTATTTGGCTCTGTGTATTGCTTGGTTTCAAAAGAAGTAGGGAGAGTCTTGTTTATAGGGATCCGTTTATCGGAGGGATAACCAAGAATATTTTTCATGTTATGTAGGAATAAAAATAAAAGTT
>JAISMV010000034.1 GCA_031276535.1 Flavobacteriaceae bacterium | reverse complement strand
TTAGCGGGCTAAATCAAGAAGAAAAAGTGAAAAAGACGCTCAAAAGAGCTTAAAAAGAATGCAAAATATAATTAGAACCTAAAAATAAATAGTTGAATAAAATTTAAACAGGCTCTTAGATTTCTACCTGAAAAAAACAGGCTGATTTTTAATTTGCAATAAAATTAAAATACATGAAAACACTTGTTATCATCGGGGGTGGAGCTTCCGGATTCTTTTTAGGCGCCAATATCAAATCGGAAAACTGGAAAGTTATTATCCTCGAACAGGCAAAACACCCCTTACAAAAAGTAAAAATATCGGGAGGAGGAAGATGTAATGTAACCAACGCCTGTTTTAACCCTAAAGAATTAGTTAAATCATATCCCAGAGGCTCAAAAGAATTACTGAGCGTTTTTTCCTGCTTTCAACCGGCGGATACCTTAGAATGGTTTGCGCAAAGAAATATCCGTTTAAAAACAGAAGACGATAACAGAGTTTTTCCCGAAACCGATTCTTCTCAGACCATCATCGATGCCCTGCTGCACGCAGCCCGGGAAAATGGCGTTCAGATACATTACGAAACTCCTGTCACAGGAATACTAAAAGATTCTGAAAAATTTGAAATTAAAACAACACACCGTACCTATCAGACCGATGCCTTGGTTGTCGCTGCCGGGAGCTCTTCCAAAATATGGGAAATTATCTCCGGATTAGGACACACAATTGTGCCCCCCGTTCCCAGCCTGTTTACGTTCAATTGCAAAAATGACATCCTCACGGATCTGCAAGGTATATCCTTTCCCAAAGCGGAACTCCTCATTCCGCAATTCAAATTAAAAGAATCCGGTTCCCTGTTAATCACTCATTGGGGATTAAGCGGCCCTGCCATTTTAAAATTATCCTCCCGGGGCGCAAGAGAAGCAGCCTTTTCAGATTATAACTTTACTTTACGAATCAACTGGGTATCCGAAAAATTTGATCACGTAAAAGAAAATTTATCTCAACATAGATCCGCACACCCAAAAAAATCGATCTATTCACTTAAACTCTATGACATCCCCCAACGCTTCTGGAAAAACATGCTGCAAACTTTAGAAATTAAAGAAAAAACACTCTCCGATTTAGGGAAAACAGAGAGTAACAAAATTGCGGAAACCCTGACCAATTCCCAATTACAAATCACGGGAAAAAGCACCTTCAAAGAAGAATTTGTAACTGCCGGCGGAGTAGACCTGAAAGAAATAGATTTCCGCACTATGCAATCCAAACTTATCCCTGATCTATATTTCGCCGGAGAAGTACTCAACATCGATGCACTCACCGGAGGTTTCAATCTTCAGGCATGCTGGAGTGAAGCCTTTGTGATCAGCCGGCAATTTAAATGACACAACTATTATTCTCCCGGAAAACTATTCCTTAAAACGCTACTGTTTCTCCCTCTGCTTAATAAATTTTTCTACGACCTCATTCAACCTTTTGTATCGATTGATCTTATCAAATCGTTTAGGAGGAGCTGCTCTTTCCAGACAATCGGGTATTCCGCAGTTTTCACAAGTGACAGCTACCTCTTTAACTAAAATATTCTTGTTATCCTCCAGAAATTTCATCTTGTTTTTCGCCTGAGCCAGTAAAAACCCTAAAGAAACACTCCGTAAATACGAAGAATCAAAAGGATCGGGAGTTACTGACGAAATCACATAATAACTCTGATTGTCATGGTAGGGATAAGTAGAAATTTGTGCCTCCGTTGAAAGATTAGGTTTGGTACTTTTTTTAAACTCTTTTAATATTCTCACAGAAAC
This sequence comes from Flavobacteriaceae bacterium, assembly GCA_031276535.1. Taxonomy (GTDB): domain Bacteria; phylum Bacteroidota; class Bacteroidia; order Flavobacteriales; family Weeksellaceae; genus Apibacter. The sequence goes on along the minus strand of JAISMV010000034.1, from coordinate 10,042 downwards.
CCAGCGGCGGCAATAATGTTCATGGGTTTCATTGGCGTGAGGCGATTGCTGCTTGTTTAAATGTAATTCCTTGGTTAAATGGAAACTTTCGGTTCCTGCCTTATGTTCCAAACGAATAAAAAACAGATCTCTAATATCAAAATGCCGGGGTAAAATAGAAGTTAAACGTTGATAAATGGTCTCGGGAGATTCCGTATATTTTTTAAAAAGGGTAATTACAGATGCCAAATCATGCTTCTTCAAGCCAAATAAAGTCTTTAATTCCTTAACCATATCTTCCTCAGGTAATAACAAAGCTCCTGCAAAATAAGAAGCATAAAAATTATTCAACAAACTGTCAAAATTGTCAAACTTTGCCCAGGAAAACGTATTTAACCGCTCTTTTAAATCTAAAAAATTATACCCTATTTCCTTAGCCAGTATGAAATGCCTCTGATCTTTATGTGTGAGAGTATTTATCAGTAATTCCTTCCTTTTGGGAATAAAAATGGAACGTAAGAAGGACAGTTCATTGGTCGTATCCAATTTTGAAAAATCTTCATAAAGAATGGAATAATTAAATTCCTCGGTTAAAATTTCCTTCATCCATTTCTCTGAAATCTCATCGGAGTCCTTTATATGATAAGCCTTTAAAAAATCCAGAACCGCCTTTTCTATTTCCGGGAAATAATTATCATTTGCTTCCTGATACGAACGCAAAGAAGCCAGAAAAAAACTTTCTTTGGTCATAGTATAATTATTTCCTATCTCCAGCAGTGTGCTGATAAAAGCGCTTACTTTAGCAGGAGCATTGGCTATAATGTCGATTAGATCCCTTTCTTCTATACCGAATATATCCAACGGAATTTCCTTAAACATCTCAGATTGGAGTATTTCTGCTACAGGAGCCAGGTTTTTATCTAACTTTAATGATACCAAATCATCATAACTAACCTCCAAAGATTCAGCTAAAACAAGAATTTTATCAGTCTTAGGATACTTTTTTCCCTTTTCTATCTCATTCAAATACGACTTGGAAAGACCGGTCATTTTAGATAGCTTAAAAAGGGAAAGCCCTTTATTCATACGTATTTGCTTAACTTTTAATCCGAAAATCAAACGAATATAATCTTCCTGCATAAAAAAAATTTAAAAAAAAGTTTAAAAAAATTTGTTCACTAAATAATTTTTTTCATAATTTAGCGAACGTTCGCTAGTAATTAATTTTCCATTATTTGTGAACCGAATACAAACTTACTAAAATAAAACCAAAATGGATGCACAAATTCAAACTGAGACTAAATTTCGAGATGTTCAAAATGAATATCCTGAAATTTTAACACCGGAAGCCATTAAATTCTTATGCGCATTACATCAAAAGTTTAACAAAAAAAGACACAATTTGTTATCCGAAAGAGAAAAAACGCAAAAAGAATTTGACCGGGGAGGGTTTCCCTCTTTCCCGAAAGAAACGGAAGAAATACGAAAAGGAGACTGGACTGCAGCTCCTATACCTGAGCCTATACAGGATCGAAGAGTGGAAATTACCGGTCCTGTAGACAGGAAAATGGTCATCAACGCGCTCAATTCGGGAGCTAAAACTTTCATGGCTGACTTTGAAGACAGTAATTCCCCTACCTGGGACAATAACTTACAAGGTCAGATCAACCTGCGGGATGCCATAAACAAAACCATTTCCTTTGAAGACAAAGGCAAATCTTACCGGTTAAATGAAAAAACCGCAGTTTTGCTGGTTCGCCCCAGAGGATTACATTTAAATGAAAAACATTTTCTAATTAACGGAGAAGAAATCTCAGGTTCACTTTTCGACTTTGGATTGTATTTTTTCCATAATGCAAAAAACCTTATCGAAACTCTGAAAGGAATTTATTTTTATCTACCCAAATTAGAACATTATCTGGAAGCTCGTTGGTGGAATGAAGTGTTTATTTTTTCACAAAATTATCTACAGATCCCTCAAAGAACCATAAAAGCAACCGTTTTAATAGAAACCATTACCGCTTCTTTTCAACTGGATGAGATCATCTATGAATTAAAAGAACATATGGCGGGGTTAAATTGCGGACGTTGGGACTATATATTTTCATATATCAAGAAATTCAGAAATCATAAAGATTTCATGGTTCCGGACAGAGCACAGGTAACTATGGTTTCCCCTTTCATGGCTGCTTATTCTCTGGCTGTAATTCAAAAATGTCATAAAAGAAACGTACATGCCATGGGAGGTATGGCTGCCCAAATTCCCGTAAAAGGAGATGATACAGCCAATGAAACAGCTTTTAATAAAGTAAGAGCCGACAAGGAAAGGGAAGTGAAAAACGGACACGATGGCACTTGGGTTGCACATCCGGGGCTGGTTCCCGTAGCCATGGAAATCTTCGATAAATACATGCCTACTCCTAATCAGATTTTCAATAAACGGGAGGACGTAGTGACCACAGAAGAAGCCTTGCTTGAAATGCCTGAAGGAACCATAACCGAAAAAGGCATACGAGAAAATATAAATGTGGGAATCCTGTATATCGAATCCTGGTTATCGGGAAGAGGAGCCGCTGCCATTTATAACCTTATGGAAGATGCAGCCACAGCAGAAATTTCAAGAACTCAGGTGTGGCAATGGCTGAATGCCGGAATAAATCTAGAAGACGGACGCCGTTTTACCGAAGAACTTTACCATACCATCCGTGACGAGGAAATAGAAAAAATAAAACAACTGGTAGGTTCCGAATATTATGAAAAAGGGAATTTTAAAAATGCGATTGAAATTTTCAACAAATTAGTATTAGATAAAAATTTTGAAGAATTCCTGACACAGGAAGCCTACAAATACATCAATTAAAAAACAATTACAAACAAATAATAACCAATAAAAATCAAGAATCATGGCAAACAATCAAGAAAGAATTCAGAAAATCGAAAACGACTGGAAAAACAATCCACGATGGAAAGGTGTAAAAAGAACATATACCGCAGAAGACGTAATTAAATTACGCGGTTCTCTGGATGTGGAATACACTTTGGCTAAACTGGGAGCTGATAAACTTTGGAAAGGCTTGAACTCGGAATCTTTTATGGCAGGTTTGGGAGCGTTAAACGGAAATCAGGCAATACAGGAAGTAACCGCAGGATTAAACGCCATTTACCTGAGCGGATGGCAGGTTGCCGCTGATGCAAACCTGTCTTCGGAAATGTATCCGGATCAATCTCTTTATCCCGCAAACTCCGTTCCGGTGGTAGTAAAAAGAATAAACAACGCGCTCCGCAGAAGAGACGAAATACAATCGGTAACAGGAGAAGGAAATATAGATTTCATGGTACCTATTGTTGCTGATGCGGAAGCAGGTTTTGGAGGAAATTTAAATGCCTATGAACTGATGAAGCAAATGATCGAAGCGGGAGCTGCTGGCGTACATTACGAAGATCAGTTGTCTTCCGCGAAAAAATGCGGACATTTGGGAGGTAAAGTATTGGTTCCTACTCAGGAAGCTATCAATAAGCTGATTGCAGCCCGTTTAGCAGCAGACGTATGCGGAACACCTACCGTTTTGGTTGCCCGTACCGATGCCGATGCCGCTACCCTTCTGACTTCCGATATAGATCCGAGAGATCATAAATTCATCACCGGACAGAGAACCTCAGAGGGATTTTATTACGTGAAAAGCGGAATAGAACAGGGAATAGACCGTGCCATCAGCTATGCTCCTTACGCAGATCTGCTTTGGATGGAAACTTCCAATCCTGATATAGGCTATGCTCGGGAATTTGCTCAGGCAGTAAAAGGAAAATATCCGGATCAGCTGTTGGCTTACAACTGTTCCCCTTCATTCAACTGGGCGGCAAAATTATCCGTAAGTGAAATGGAATCCTTCCGTGAAGAATTAGCCGATATGGGATACAAATTCCAATTCATCACTTTAGCCGGATTCCATGCTATGAACACTTCCATGTTTGAATTATCCAAGGCTTATAAAGAGAGAGGAATGGCAGGTTATTCCGAATTGCAGGAAAGAGAATTTGCTTTGCAAAAACACGGTTTTGCCGCTGTAAAACACCAATCTTTCGTAGGAACTCAGTATTTTGACTATGTTCAAAATACCGTTCAACAAGGAAACTCCTCTACTACCGCTATGTCGGAAAGTACAGAGGCGCACCAATTCTAACTCCTATTTCATTCTAGATAGAAGTATTATTACTTTTTGCAGGGGGGTGTCCATGAGTCTGGACACCCTTTTTTTATGCTTTTTGGGAAACAAGAACAAAAATTGGGGAGGGGGAGAAAAAACAGATATTTGGGATTTGATATTTTATAAAGGTGTACGATTCATTCAAAGCCTTATTACCAGTTATTATGTCCGAAGGTGTTTCGGATTATTTTGAGATGATCCACTATCCAAAAGAAGGATCGATCTTTACGGAGAATATCGCAGAACACCTTTTTATTGATGAGACCTGTCTCTCTCAGGGGGAGCCACCAATAAGGACGCTCACGGTAAGAAAGGTACTCTCGTAGCTATCCTGAGCGACACCAAATCAGAGAACATTATTCCTATTCTACAACAGATCCCTCAGAGACTACGCAATAAGGTCAGGGAGATCACACTAGATCTGGTAGGTAACATGGAACTAATTGTCAAAAAATGTTAAAACGGAATGTAGCAGAAAGACATTATCAGAAGTATTACGTTTGTCAAATAGAGATTATTTTATGAAATTTATTTACAACTTAGCTTGTTTGTGAAAGATTCATAAATATAGAGCCTGACTTTTTTCTTTTGCTATTTAACATTTTGTATATTTACTGCAAAACACAATGACAATATGCCATTCAACGAAAATTCACGTGTAAAAATCCCGACTTTACTCCATTTGATGAAGTTGGGATACATATATATACCTCTCAAAGAGCAAAACAGACGTGAAGATACAAATATTTTCGAAGAGATCTTTTTAGATAGTGTACAGAGAATAAATACTAATGTACCTAAAGAAAAAATAAAAAGACTTTTGGATGAAATAAGTTTAGAACTGGACTATGAAGATCTTGGAGAGAAATTTTACAACAGAATAATTGCAACTTCAGGGATCAAGTTGATTGATTTTAAAAACTTTAATAATAACAACTTTCATATTACAACGGAGTTGACTTGCAAAAATGGAGATGAAGAATTTCGTCCTGATATAACCATTTTGATAAATGGTATGCCCTTGGCTTTTGTAGAAGTTAAAAAACCGCATAATAAAGAAGGTATCTTAGCCGAACGTAGTCGAATTAATTCTCGATTCAAACAAAAGCATTTTAGAAAGTTTGTCAACATCACACAGCTGATGGTTTTTTCTAATAACATGGAATACGAGGATGGTATTGTAGAACCGGTCTTTGGGGCATTTTATGCCACTTCTGCCTATGCTGATTTGCATTTTAATTATTTTCGGGAAGATGTGGATTATCCTGTAAAACAAGCATTATTGCCTATTTCTGAAGAGCAGGAGAATTTGATATTGAAAGATAATAATTTGTTGGTTATCAAACATAATCCGGAGTTTAAAACCAATAAAGAGCCATACACACCGACGCATCGCATCTTGACTTCCTTGTTTAGTCGTGAACGGTTAGCTTTTCTATTGCGCTATGCTATTGCCTATGTTCGTGAAGAAACAGATTGCAAAAAACACATTATGCGTTATCCACAAGTATTTGCGACTATGGCTATCACTGCCAAATTAGATGAAGGAAAAACAAAAGGCATTATATGGCATACACAAGGTTCAGGAAAAACCGCGTTAGCATATTATAACATCAAACACCTGACTGATTATTATCAAAAAAAACACGTTATCCCGAAATTTTACTTTATTGTAGATCGTTTGGATTTATTGATTCAGGCATCGAACGAATTTGCAAAACGTGGCTTAAAAGTAAATCAAGTTAATTCTCGTCAAGAGTTTATCGCTGATCTGAAAGTAGTAGGGGCTATTCATAATGATAGCGGACAATCCGAAATTACAGTGGTAAATATTCAGAAATTCAGTGAAGATTCTACAGTAAATGAACATATAGGCTATGATATAAATACACAACGTGTTTTCTTTTTAGACGAAGCTCACCGAAGCTATAATCCCAAAGGGAATTATTTAGCAAATTTGATTAATTCAGATAAGAATGCAATTAAAATTGCTCTAACAGGAACACCATTATTGAGAGAAGTAGCAAAAGAATACGACTCCAAATTGTTATTTGGCAATTATATTCATAAATATTATTACAACCGTTCCATTGCTGATGGTTATACCCTACGATTGATCCGTGAAGAGATCGAAGGTAATTTTAAAATGGAGATGAAGGAAGTAATGGATCAAATTAAGGTACTGAAAGGGGATATAAAAACTTCTGATGTATATGCAGACCGAAAATTTGCAAGTGGATTACTTGATTACATTACTAAAGATTTGAAAGAATTCAGGGATTATTGGAAAGACGAGACTTTAGGAGGAATGGTTGTTTGTGATTCTTCAAAACAAGCAAAAATGCTGTTTCAACTGTTTGAGGAACAAAACGGTGTACAGGAAATAAATGTTCAGAATCTCCCAATAGCTGCCGAACCATCGGTTTCGTATGGTAAACGCAAAAAGGAAAAGCTCAATGCAGCATTAATTCTTCACGATGAAAATGATAAAAATATTCGAAAAGAATTAATAGAAGCATTTAAAAGTGGAAAGATTGATATTTTGTTTGTTTATAATATGCTTCTGACAGGATTTGATGCCAAGCGATTGAAAAAATTGTACTTGGCTCGTGTAATTCAGGATCATAACTTGTTGCAAACCTTAACCAGAGTTAATCGTCCATATAAGAATTATCAATACGGCTACGTGGTGGATTTTGCAGATATTTCCAAAGCATTTGACCGCACCAATCAACTATATTTCCAAGAATTGCAAGAACAATTGGGTGACGAAATAGAGATGTATTCGCATTTGTTTAAATCTGAAGAAGAGATTAGAGCCGAAATCAACGATATACAAGAAATACTTTTTCATTTCGATACCGAAAATAAAGAGATCTTTTCGCAACAAATAGCTGAACTGACCGATAAAAAAGAATTACTACAACTTATAAAAGCATTACGGTCTGCCAAAGAATTGAAAAATATAATTGCTATCAACGGTTATGAAGGCTTGGGAGAATTGGTAGATTTTAATATACTGAATCGTTTACTCATCGAGGCTCAAAACCGATTGGATAATCTGAATTTTGTAGAAAGTATTAGTAATGAAGATGAAACGAGAAACTTACTTAATACTGCTTTAGAAGATATTGTATTTCAATTTATTAAAGTTGGAGAAGAAGAATTGAAATTAGCAGATGAATACAAAGACCAACTGCGTAAGACCAGAGAAACATTACAAGCCAATTTTGATAACGTAGATCCGCAGTTTGTAACATTGAGAGAAGAATTAGAACGTATCTTCAAAAAGAAAAACCTTTCAGAAACTAATCAAACGGATATGGTAGAAAATATGCATTTGCTACGGAAAATCTACGACAAAGCTAAAGAATTGAACCGAAAAAATGCTTTATTGAAAGCCAAGTATGATAGTGACGAAAAATATGTTCGCATTCATAAACGCTTAACAGAAAAAGGAGCATTATCAATTAAAGAAATGCAACTACATCGGGCATTAATGCAAGTAAAACTGGAAGTGGATGAAAAGTTGGAAGGGCAAAAAGATATTTTAGAGAACGAAGCTTGGTTTAAACTCTATTTGACTAAATTAGTAGCCCGACAATTTGTGGTAAACGAGAAAATAGAATTAGATACTGCCTCTTGTCAAAGCATTAGTAATTTAATAGGAAAAGAATATTTCCAATTATACGGAAACCGATAAAAAATGACACAAGATATTACATATACTACCAAAACAAAACAACTGATTGACAGCCTGAAAAGCGTATGTGCTAATTATGGATTGGGTAATGACGGAAACGAATTTAAAATCATCACACAAGTTTTTTTATATAAATTTTTGAATGACAAATTCCGGTTTGAGATTAAAAAACTAAAACCGGAATTAGCAGATAACAATGAATTTTATAAAAATTTACTGGCAATTCCAGAAGAAGAATATAGTTTGTTAATGAATTTGTTAGACGAGAATGTACCTCGTTTGAAACCGCATCAGCTCATTTCTCATCTCTACAACAGCCAGAATTCAGATGATTTTGCAAAAACATTTGACGATACTTTGCGGGACATAAGTATAGAAAATGCCGATGTGTTTTCTATCAAATCATTTTCAGGCTCAAAGGATAAACTGTTTGATGAACTGAGTAATTATATTACTGATTCATCTCAACGTGATGATTTCTGTAAAGCTTTAATCAATAAATTATTCGAATTTAGTTTTGAAGAAAGTTTTGAAAATTACTTCACTGAAAAGTATGATTTCTTTAAGGATATTTTTGAATATTTAATTAAAGATTACAACTCCGATTCAGGCGGAAAATATGCCGAATATTACACCCCCAATGCTGTGGCACGTATTATTGCCGATATTTTGGTAGAAGGCGAAGTACGCAAAGCCCGATGCTATGATCCCAGTGTGGGCTCGGGTTCATTGTTGATGTCCTTGGCTCATAATATTGGAGAGGACAAATGCACAATCTATTCAGAAGATATTTCCCAGAAATCAAGTACGATGTTGCGTTTGAATTTGATTTTGAATAATCTTACGCACAGTATTCCGAATGTTATTAAAACGAATACCATTGCACAACCGTATTATTTAAACAAAAGCAAGTTTGATTATATTGTTTCCAATCCGCCTTTTAAGCTAGATTTTTCTGATTTTAGAGATGACTTGGATACCGACCGTTTCAAAGAACGCTTTTTTGCCGGCATTCCAAATATTCCAAAGACTAAAAAAGAGTCAATGGCGATATATCTGATGTTCATACAGCATATTATATACAGTTTGAACGATAATGGTAAAGCGGCTATTGTAGTGCCTACGGGATTTATTACGGCACAAAGTGGTATTGAAACGAAAATACGTAAGCGACTAATAGATAAAGGTTGGCTACGTGGTGTGGTAAGTATGCCGAGTAATATCTTTGCCAGTACCGGAACCAATGTTTCTGTTTTATTTATTGATAAACAAGCCAACAGTGAGCAAATTGTTTTGATGGACGCTTCTAAATTAGGTGAAACCGTAAAAGAAGGTAAAAATCAACGCACGGTATTGACCCGTGAAGAAGAAGCGAAAATTGTAGATACATTTCACAATAAAGAAGTGGTGGAAGACCTGAGTGTCGTAGTAACAGCAGAGGAAATAAAAGCCAAAAATTATAGTTTCTCGGCAGGACAATACTTTGAAGTAAAAATAGAATATGTAAAAATCACTCCCAAAGAATTTGCTGAAAAAATGAATGCTTTTGAGAATGAATTGCAACAACTTTTTACCGAAAGTGCCAATTTGGAAAAACAGATTTTGGAGAATTTAAAGAAGTTGAGGTATGAGTAAGCGAGTTGTTTTGGCTGATATAATTAACATTGTTAGTGGCGGAACTCCGAAAACGACCGTACCCGAATATTGGAATGGTGAAATTGGTTGGCTTTCTATAAATGATTTTAATAATGATTACCGAATGGTTTATACTTCTGAAAAAAGTATAACTCAAAAAGGATTAAATGAAAGCAGTACAAAAATTTTAAATAAAGATGATTTAATAATTTCTGCGAGAGGAACAGTTGGCGTTTTGTCCCAAATTGGAAAACCAATGGCTTTTAATCAATCATGTTTTGGTTTACGTGGAAAACAAAATGTAATTGACAATACCTATTTATATTATGTTTTAAAAAATTACGTTGCCAATATCCAAAAGAAAGGACAAGGTTCTGTTTTTAATACCATTAATTTAGATAGTTTTAAGTTAATGGAAATTGATATAGAACCTGATTTATTAATCCAACAAAAAATAGCCTCAATTTTATCTGCTTTAGACGACAAAATCGAGCTGAATAATAAGATAAATGATAATTTA
>JAISMV010000148.1 GCA_031276535.1 Flavobacteriaceae bacterium | reverse complement strand
AAATTTTATTGCGATTATTTTTTATTGCTATTTTTGAGATGGATTTTTTGCTTTTTATTTGAAGATTTAGCGGGCTAAATCAAGAAGAAAAAGTAAAAAAGACGCTCAAAAGAGCTTAAAAAGAATGCAAAATATAATTAGAACCTAAAAATAAATAGTTGAATAAAATTTAAACAGGCTCTATATATAGCCGGTGAAAGAAAAATACGATTATCTGATAAAAGAAATGCAGTGAGATAAGGAATGTAATGATTTATTTAGTATTTTTGTCCGTAATAAATCGTATAAAGGGGTGCTTGATTATAAACAATTTGTTTATAAATATAACTAATGAGCTGAGATTATACCCTAAGAACCTGATTCGGGTAATGCCGACGTAGGGAGTTGTGTATTTAGCTGTATTTTTTATGTAAGTACCCATAATGACATAACTTAACCGGTTATAAATTATGGATGTATTAAAAGAATGGTTACTGGTAATTCGGGAACAATATAATCAGACTTCGTGGCTGGAAGGCATCGGGGTTTGTTTTGGAGTAGCAGAAGTTCTGTTTGCAAAACGCAACAAGATATGGTTATATCCCTGTGGGTTGATAAGTATCTGCATTACAATTTATTTATATCTTGATAAGCGGTTGTATGCCGAGATTTTATTGTATGCATACTATTTTGTAATGAGTGTATATGGATGGTTTATCTGGCTAAAAAGAGGAACGGCAAAGCTTAGCGTTGGCTATTCTACCCCTAAGGAATGGATGACTTCCATAGGAATTGTCATAGTTTCCTATTTTTCTTTGTATGTATTTTTGAAGTATTTCACCAATTCCGATGTTCCTTTCTGGGATTCTTCGGTAAGCGCTTTTGCCTGGGCGGGAATGTGGCTGTTGGCTAAGCGAAGGTTAGAGAATTGGCTGTTTCTTACCGTAAGCAATATAATATCCATACCGTTGCTTATCTACAAAGGATTATTCTTGTACTCATTATTAACAATGTTTTTATTGGTGGTGGGTATTTTAGGTTATTTTAGTTGGAAAAAACTCATTGATTCTCCGTCTGAGTCGGGTAATCAATGACAATTTCAATTAGAATGCGAAAAATTACAAAAAGACTCCTTTCTAACCTGCGCGAAAAAATTAAAAACTTTAATTTTAAGTTATAAAAAAAGGCTTACTAAAGTAAGCCTTTATTAAGTTTTGAAAGAAATTTACAATCCAAATTTGAATATATCCCCTATGATTACTCTTCTTTAAATTAATCAATCGGGTAGTTAACGGGATCATTTGATCAACTCGAAACTACGTTTGATAAAATCGGTCAATTCCTTTCCTTTCAATATATTTTGAGAAAGTTTTGCTAAATCCAGCGCTTGTTTTATAATTTTGGATTTAGCCTCTTTATCTTCTTTTGCTACAATTTCCGAAGCTAACGGACTATTGGTATTTACCACCAGATTATACGTCTCCGGGAAATTACCCATCATTCCAAACATTCCTCCGCCTATTTGCTGCATATCTTTCATTCTGCGCATAAATTCCGGTTGAGTGAGTATGAACGGGAAATCATCTTTGCTTAGATTTTCCAGTACAACGGTATACGTTTTGGAATCGATATTTTCTTCAAGCTCTTTTTTCAGATTTTCTTTTTCCTCATCGGAAAGAATGGAAACGGTGTTTTCCTCTTTTTTGATCAGATTATTGACATGATCGGCATCCACCCGTACAAAAGAAAGGTTTTCTTTAGAGGTTTCCAGTTTCTGAATTAAGTGAGGAACCACCGGAGAGTCTAATAATAATACTTCATATCCTTTATCTTTTGCGGCTTGTATGTATTGATCCTGTTCGTTTATGTTGGAGGCATACAGAATAACTAATTTCCCGTCTTTATCGGTTTGGTTATCTTTGATTTTATCTTTGAACTCGTCAAAGGTGTAGTACTTTTCGTCAACAGTAGGATATAAAGCAAACTTATCGGATTTTTCATAAAACTTATCTTCTGAAATCATTCCGTATTCGATGACGATTTTGATGTCGTTCCATTTCTTCTCGTAATCTTCACGATTTTCGTTTATCAGAGAAGCCATTTTGTCTGCCACTTTTTTGGTGATGTAAGAAGAGATCTTCTTTACAGCTCCGTCTGCCTGTAAGTAGGATCGGGACACGTTCAGCGGAATATCCGGAGAATCAATAACTCCTCTTAGCAACATAAGAAAATCGGGAACGATTCCTTTCACCTCATCGGTAACAAACACCTGATTTTGGTATAATTGTATTTTATCTTTATCCAAATTCAGATTGTTGCCCAGTTTCGGAAAAAATAAAATTCCGGTTAAATGGAACGGATAATCCACATTTAAATGAATATAGAAAAGCGGTTCCTCAAATTGCATAGGATACAACTCATGATAAAAACTCTTATAGTCTTCATCTTTTAATTCGGAAGGAGCTTTGGTCCATGCCGGATTGGGATTATTGATGATGTTGTCAACGGTTATTTTTTCCGGTTTGGCGTCTTTATCCGCTCCTTCGGGTAATGGCAAAGTTTCTTCCTTGGTTCCGAATTTAATCGGAATAGGCATAAAACGGTTATATTTTAATAATAATTCCCGGATTTTATAATTTTCTAAGAATTCTGCAGAATCTTCGGAAATATGTAAAATAATTTCTGTTCCCCGCTCCTTTTTATCTGCCGGACTTAATTCAAAATTCGGACTTCCGTCACAAATCCAATGAACTGCCGGAGCATCCGTATACGATTTGGTTATGATCTCTACTTTATCCGCTACCATGAAAGAAGAGTAGAATCCAAGTCCGAAATGACCGATAATACCTTCTTTTTCAGCATCTTTATGTTTAGATATAAAATCTTCCGCCCCGGAAAAAGCAACTTCATTGATGTATTTTATTACTTCTTCTTCCGTCATTCCTATTCCCTGATCTATTATATGCAGGGTTTTGTTTTTCTCGTCTATCTTTATCTCAATTACAGGGTTGCCGTATTCTGTTTTGGCTTCCCCTATATTGGTTAAGTGTTTTAGTTTAAGGGTTGCATCGGTAGCATTGGAAACTAATTCCCGCAAAAAAATTTCATGATCGCTGTATAAAAACTTCTTAATCAGAGGAAAAATATTCTCTACTGATACATTGATAGTACCTTTTGCCATAATTAAATTTTTTATTTCAAATTTTACGGTTACATGAAATTCAAAAAAAATACCAATAAAAGCATAATGACAAAATGTCGGTTTTTCTTTGGTAATTAAGTTATCGGCGATAAAATAAAAAAACGTAAATTTGGGTTGTTAATGTTATTCTGACAGGGTTGATAAATTCAAATAAATCGGGAAATATCCAAAATAGGATATTTTCAGGGTAAGAATTTTAGAAAAAAGAAAGAAATACGGAGAATGAATTGGAACGAAATAGCAATGATTTGATTTCCGGTAAGGAAGTTTTTAAGATGAGAAGAACACAGTAAAACAACAGCATAGCAAATAATGAAAAATATACACATACGAAGAGCCGTCAGACAAGACTGTAAAAGATTAATGGAGCTGGTTCATGAATTGGCGGAATATGAAAAAGCGCCGGAACAGGTTACCGTAAGTTTGGAACATTTTGAAGAAAGCGGATTTGGGGAAAATCCGGTTTGGTGGGCGTTTGTAGCTGACGATACCGAGAATAAAACAATTGTGGGATTTGCTTTATATTACATTCGGTATTCTACATGGAAAGGACAACGACTGTATCTGGAAGATATTATCGTGACTGAAAAATGGAGGGGAAAAGGTGTAGGAGGTTTGTTATTTGATGCTTTGGTGGAAGAAGCTAAAAATAAAAAGTTCTCAGGAATGGCTTGGCAGGTATTGGAATGGAATGAACCGGCGAAAAGGTTCTATAAAAAATATAATGCCGATTTTGACGGTGAATGGATTAATTGCAGCATCGGAATCTGATCTTATGTTTTTTCCAGCGCAAACACATAATAAATTAATGGTTTTTTAAGGTGTTTATCCGAATTAATCCGTAATTACGTGTTTTTTAATTGAGAGATTAATCATATCTGTAAGTTGTAAAAATAGCAGATTCTACATAGATAATCTAATTTATTTCGAGTATGTATACAAAATTCAACAAAGACATGCCAAAAAAAAGCAGTCGCCACTGGCAGCCTGTTTTCACCAAATACATGATCGCATCCCAAATACGCCGTAAATCATATTTTCGCTTCCTATCATCTAATTCTAAAGTATTTTTTATAAATTGCCATTGTATTGTCAGTAATGTTTGTGGAATATCTTTTCATATACAACTTAATTGATTTAAAAACCAATAAGTTATGTGGAATAAATAACAAAAACAACTGACAATCATTTTTTATATTGTGTTTTTTAAAGAAAAAATGTCCTCATAAACATTTTCTAAAATTTAATTTTTAAACAGGCTCTTATATCCATGAAAAGTTTTATTACCCTTAACGAATCCAATATTGCAAATGAACATATTTGTTGTGCTATTTCTGACAAAAAATGTGAAGAAGGTACAAGGCTAAAGAAGGAATGGTTAAAAAAGCAATTTGAAAACGGATATGTATTCCGTAGAATAGATGATAGAGCCAAAGTCTTTATGGAATATGGCCCTGCCGAATACGCATGGTCGCCTGTTCATGCTCCCAATTACTTATTTATAAATTGCTTTTGGGTATCAGGACAATATAAAGGTAAAGGCTATGCAAAATCATTACTTGAGAATGCTATCGATGATGCAAAAAAGCAGAAAAAAAATGGATTGGTAACAGTTGCTGGCATCAAGAAGTTTCACTTTATGAGTGATTCTAAATGGTTTCTTAAGCAGGGATTTGAGAGTGTAGATACCACTCCTTCGGGTTTTTGTTTATTAGTATATAAGCTTGACCCAAATGCCGAAACTCCCAGCTTTAATGAATGTGCAAAAAAGGAAAAATACAATAAAGATCAGGGGTTGGTAGCATATTATTCAAATCGCTGCCCTTTTACAGAACTTCATGTGAATCATTCCCTGGTCGAAAGTACAAAGAATAGAAATTTAGATGTTAAAATAGTTAAATTAGATTCTTTAGAGAAAGCACAATTATGCCCTAGTCCGGGCACAGTATTCAGCCTTTTCTATAACGGAAAGTTTGTAACAACCGACGTTAGCTGTTGTATGGATAGCCGTTTTGACAAAATAGTTAAACTATCCTGAAAATCATTGTTATAAAATTATTGTCCGGATAAAGTTAAACAGGCTCTAAAATTCAATGGTATAGAATTTTATTATAGCATAATACAAAATTTAACTAATAAAAATCATTATAAGAAATTAAAAAACTTTATTTTTACATTCAATAAATTAAAACTGAAATTATGGCAAAAGAACTAAACCCTGATTTAGGAAAATTATTATTACGAATATCCGTGGGTGGATTGATGATTCCTCATGGGATAGCAAAATTAATTCACGGACATGATTTTATCCGGGTAATGCTGGCGAAAAAAGGACTTCCGGAGTTTATCTGGTTAGGAGTTCCTATCGGAGAAATAGTGGCGCCTATATGTATTCTGTTAGGGGTATTTACAAGAATATCTTCTTTGTTGGTAGCGTTCACTATGATCATGACAATATTTTTGGTTCATCAATTAGGAACATTCCACATTACGGATAAAGGAGGATTAGGAGCGGAACTTAATTTGTTTTACTTATTAACCTCTTTGGCACTATTCTTTTTAGGATCAGGAAAATATTCCGTATACAAAGGAAAGAACGGAATTTTTGCATAAGGCAAAAATACTGTTTTGTAACTTTTCATAAACTTATTTTTTCACTACATTTACCTAAAATTAAGGTGAATGTATGGATTTTGAAAAAATATTTTCCCATAATGAAGCATGGATAGCGGAAAAGCTATCTGTTGACAAAAACTATTTTAATAAGTTATCCGAAGGTCAGAAACCGGAAGTTTTATACATAGGTTGTTCCGACAGCAGAGTATCGACAGAAGAATTATTGGGAGCAAAACCCGGAGAAGTCTTCGTACACCGGAATATTGCCAATATGGTCATCAGCATAGATTTAAATGTGATGTCTGTGATCACTTATGCCGTGGAACATTTAAAAGTAAAACAGATTATCGTCTGCGGGCATTATTATTGCAGCGGAGTAAAAGCTGCCATGGAAGCCAAAGATTTAGGACTGTTAAATCCCTGGCTTCGTAATATACGGGACGTATACAGAATACATAAGGAAGAATTGGATCTGTTAAAAAATCCTGACGAAAAATACAACCGGCTGGCGGAGCTGAATGTGGAAGAACAATGCATCAATTTAATCAAAACCGCAGCCGTTCAAAAAGCGTTCATTGAACGGGATCTCAGGGTTCACGGGTGGATATTTGACATCCGCTCGGGGAAATTGATTGATATGAAAATTAATTTCAAGAAAATATTGAAAGAGATCATGGAAATTTATAACCTGAACGAGGGGAAAAGTATTTTTTGATTTCTCTGAAAAAGCGTATTCCCAACCTGAATTCGTACTCAAATTCCATTGGAAAGTGCAAGAATCCGCATCAAAAAAGCGGTAAAAATTTAGAGCCTGTTTAAATTTTATTGCGATTATTTTTTATTGCTATTTTAGAGATGGATTTTTTGCTTTTTATTTGAAGATTTAGCGGGTTAAATCAAAAAGAAAAAGTGAAAAAGACGCTCAAAAGAGCTTAAAAAGAATGCAAAATATAATTTGAACCTAAAAATAAATATTTGAATAAAATTTAAACAGGCTCTAAGATCCGGGAGATAATTAAACCCATGTAAAACACATTTTCCTTTACCGCAAATTCATTTTTGATTCATTTTGATTTAAAAATAAATTTTGTGTATGCAAATTATCTTCCTATATTTGCAACCTATTTTGAAATTTTTGAACAAAAAAAAGAGATGTTAATATGTTAATTATTCCAGTAAAAGATGGAGAGTCAATAGACAAAGCTCTAAAAAAATATAAAAGAAAATACGACAAAACAGGAGTTGTAAAAGAATTGAGAAGAAGACAACAATTCATAAAACCCTCTGTTACCAAAAGGCAGACTGTGATCAGAGCTACCTACAAGCAAAGATTGCAAAGTCAGGAAGAAGCATAAAAATTCTTTCTGTAAAAAAATATTAGCCTACTCTTTAAAATTTTAGTAACTTTGAAGATAGGCTTTTTTTATGTTGCAAGGATTCCTGAATCATCTAAAATCAAAACGTTATTCTCCCCTCACTGTCGAAAGTTATGAGAAAGATTTGCGCGATTTGGAAAAATTCCTCTTACAAAGAGAAGGAATCTCGGAAATAAAAGACGCCGATAAAAAACAATTACGGAATTTCATCATTTCACTCTCACTGAAAGATCTTTCAGAAAGAACCATCAACAGAAAAATCTCATCCATTAGAAGTTTCTTTAAATTTTTACTCAAAACCGAAGAAATAACCCTAAATCCGGCTGCAAACTTACAAAACCTGAAACTCAAAAAGAAAGTTCTTGTCCCCTATGCCGAAGAAGAAATCCAGCTATTGGAAAACCTTATAATAACAGAACTGGAAAAAAATACCGAAAACGAGTTTGAAAAAACACGAAATCAACTTATCTTTGAATTATTCTATCAGACGGGAATCAGAAGGATCGAACTAATACAATTGAAAACATCTAAAATTGATCTAACCAATAAAACGATACGTATTATCGGGAAAAGAAACAAAGAAAGGCTCATTCCCATTACCGGAGAATTATCAATGAAAATAAAAAACTACCTGAATATCAGACAAAAATCAAACCTAATTTCCAATGATTATTTTTTTGTTGATAATAAAGGTCAGGTTTTAAAAGAAAAATTTGTTTATAACCTAATAAATAAATACCTTAGTGCTGTAACAACTAAACAAAAAAAGAGCCCGCATATGTTACGTCATACATTTGCCAGTCACTTGTTACATAACGGAGCAGAATTAAACTCCATAAAAGAAATACTTGGACATAGCAGTTTGGCAGCTACACAAGTTTACACCCATAACAACATTGAAGACTTAAAAAAAGTGTTTAACCAGTCCCATCCTTTCGGGCGTAAAAAACAAAATGAAAATGAAAATTAAAGTACAAGCAGTAAATTTTAATGCACAAGACGCATTATTAGAGTTTTTAAACAAGAAACTATCAAAATTAAACCAATTTTATGATAGAATTGTAGGAGCCAATGTTTACATGAAACTAGAAAACGCTACAGACAAAGAAAATAAAACCGTTGAAATCATTTTAGAGGTTCCGGGAGATGATTTGGTCGCCAAAAAAACCTCCGCCTCATTTGAAGAAAGCATTGATCTGGCTTGTGATGCACTTAAAAAAATGATTATCAAAAAGAAAGAAAAAGTGTGACAAAAATAAGATTTTTTTTTCGCCATAAAATTTGGAGATATTAAAAATTTATATACCTTTGCAATCCGTTAAACAAAGTATCATACTTTATTAACGGATTGTATCTTTGAAATAGATTTAATTTTGCCGGTATAGCTCAGTTGGCCAGAGCACGTGATTTGTAATCTCGGGGTCGTGGGTTCGAATCCCTCTACCGGCTCCTGAAGGGGGAGATACTCAAGCGGCCAACGAGGACAGACTGTAAATCTGTTGGTATTCACCTTCGGAGGTTCGAATCCTCCTCTCCCCACAAAAAATTAAATATAAATTTTGTAATTCAAAAAATTATTTTAATTTTGCTGTCGAATTACAAAGGTAAAAAACATTAAGCGGAAGTAGCTCAGTTGGTAGAGCGTCAGCCTTCCAAGCTGAATGTCGCGAGTTCGAACCTCGTCTTCCGCTCAATTTTTTTTCAGCCGATGTAGCTCAGGGGTAGAGCGCTTCCTTGGTAAGGACGAGGTCACGGGTTCAATTCCCGTCATTGGCTCTTAGTTTTTAATTTAAATCAAATTTTAACTTTAATATCCCCCTAATAAGCAGTCTTAACTTTTTATAATCAATAGTATACAACTTATAAAAAATAAATATATTTTATAAGTTGTTGTTATTTTAAAATAATTGAGTATATTTGCACTCATTTTTGGAAATACAAACAAACATATTATCATGGCAAAAGAAACTTTTCAGCGTACCAAACCACATCTTAATATAGGTACAATCGGTCACGTAGACCACGGTAAAACAACTTTAACAGCTGCAATCACTAAGGTTTTGGCAGAAAAAGGATTAGCGGAAAAAAGAGATTTCTCTTCAATCGATGCTGCCCCTGAAGAAAAAGAAAGAGGTATTACTATTAATACAGCACACGTAGAATATCAAACAAATAGCCGTCACTATGCACACGTTGACTGTCCGGGTCACGCAGATTATGTGAAAAACATGGTTACAGGTGCTGCTCAAATGGATGGTGCTATCCTCGTAGTTGCTGCTACTGATGGACCTATGCCTCAAACCAGAGAACACATCCTTCTATGTCGTCAGGTAAACGTACCTAGAATCGTTGTTTTTATGAACAAAGTAGATATGGTAGACGACCCTGAACTATTAGAACTAGTGGAAATTGAAGTAAGAGACCTATTGTCCACTTACGAATACGACGGAGACAATACCCCTGTAATTCAAGGTTCCGCATTAGGAGCTTTAAACGGTGAAGCTAAATGGGTAGAAACTGTTGAACAACTGATGGATGCAGTAGATTCTTGGATTGAACTTCCGGTTCGTGATCAGGACAAACCGTTCCTTATGCCGATCGAAGACGTATTCTCCATTACCGGACGTGGTACTGTAGCAACAGGACGTATCGAAGCAGGTGTTATCAACTCCGGAGAAGGTGTTGACATCGTAGGTATGGGAGACGAAAAACTAACTTCAACCGTAACAGGTGTTGAAATGTTCAGAAAAATATTAGATAGAGGTGAAGCCGGAGATAACGTAGGTTTACTACTAAGAGGTATCGAGAAAAACGATATCCGTCGTGGTATGGTTATCGCTAAACCGGGTTCAGTAACTCCACATAAAAAATTCAAAGCGGAAGTATATATCCTGACAAAAGAGGAAGGAGGACGTCACACCCCGTTTCATAACAACTACCGTCCACAATTTTACGTAAGAACTACTGACGTAACCGGAACTATCTCTCTACCTGAGGGAACAGAAATGGTTATGCCGGGAGATAACTTGACTATTACCGTTGAACTACACCAACCAATCGCACTTAACAGCGGTTTACGTTTCGCTATACGCGAAGGTGGTAGAACTGTAGGTGCCGGACAGGTAACTGAAATCTTGGATTAAAATTACTAAACCATACTAAAAAGAAAGACCTTTCTCGGGTTCTTTCTTTTTTAAGCGGGTGTAGCTCAGCTGGTAGAGCATCGGTCTCCAAAACCGAGGGTCGAGAGTTCGAATCTTTCCGCCCGCGCAAAAATTAAATAAATGAACGGATTCATTAACTACCTTAAAGGTTCGGTAAAAGAATTCAAAGACCACGTGGAATGGCCTAAATGGTCAGACCTTCAGTCTTCGACTACGGTAGTGGCTATAGCGTCTATCATTCTGTCAGCTTTCTGTTTTGGAGTTGATTGGGTTTTTGCTAAAGCTCTTCAAAATATTTATTCAATTCTAATAGGATTAAAATCTTAAGAAAAACTCTGGAGTAATGGATGATATGAAATGGTATGTACTGAAAACAATTAGTGGACAAGAATCTAAGGTAAAAACGTATATCGAAAACGAAGTTTTAAGAACGGAATACCTTAAAAGCAATCTTGGACAAATAGTTGTTCCCATGGAAAAAGTAGTACAAATCAGAAACGGAAAAAAAATACGAAAAGAAAAAGTGTATTATCCCGGTTATGTTATGATCGAAGCAAACCTTATCGGAGAACTTCCTCATACCATAAAAAATATTCCAGGAGTGATTAGTTTTCTGAGTGCAACCAAAGGCGGTGACCCTCTTCCCATGAGAAAAAGTGAAGTTAGCAGAATGTTTGGGAAAATGGATGAACTGTCTGAATCAGAAGATACCGTAAACATCCCGTTTGAGTTCGGAGAAACCGTCAAAGTTATAGACGGCCCTTTCAACGGATTCAACGGAACCATTGAGAAGATCAATGAAGAAAAAAGAAAACTGGACGTTATGGTGCTGATTTTCGGAAGAAAAACACCAATCGAATTAAGTTTTTCACAAGTAGAAAAAATATAGGCTGCTTCCACAGATTATAAATAAATCATTTTTAACTAAAAATTAAAATGGCAAAGAAAATTTTTAAAATGGTAAAACTCCAGGTAAAAGGAGGACAAGCAAATCCTTCTCCACCAGTAGGTCCGGCATTAGGAGCTGCGGGGGTAAACATCATGGAGTTTTGTAAACAATTTAATGCCCGTACACAGGAGAAACAAGGACAGGTGCTACCGGTTATTATCACTGTATATGAGGACAAGTCTTTTGACTTTGTAGTTAAGACCCCTCCCGTAACCGTACAACTTTTAGCAGCTTCCAAAGCTAAAAAAGGTTCCGGAGAACCAAACAGAGATAAGGTGGCAGCAGTGACCTGGAGTCAAATACAAAAAATTGCTGAAGATAAAATGGTTGACTTAAATTGTTTTACAATAGAATCAGCCGTAAGTATGGTTGCAGGTACTGCAAGATCAATGGGTATTAGAGTAACCGGACAAAGTCCGTTTAACAATCAATCGTAAAAATTATGGCAGTATTAACGAAAAAACAAAAAGCAGTTGTTGCTAAAGTAGATAAAACCAAACTTTATACATTGGAAGAAGCATCCGGTTTAGTAAAAGAAATAAGCTACACCAAATTTGATGCCTCCGTTGATATCGCAGTGCGCCTGGGGGTTGATCCCCGCAAAGCAAACCAAATGGTACGTGGAGTCGTTTCCTTACCTCACGGAACAGGAAAAGAAACACGAGTATTAGCATTGGTCACTCCCGATAAAGAACAGGAAGCAAAAGATGCCGGAGCCGATTACATAGGTCTGGACGACTATCTTCAAAAAATAAAAGACGGATGGACGGATGTGGATGTCATCATTACACAACCACAGGTAATGGGGAAATTAGGACCTTTAGGTCGTATTTTAGGACCAAGAGGATTGATGCCTAACCCTAAAACCGGTACTGTAACTATGGAAATAGGAAAAGCAGTGGCTGAAGTAAAAGCAGGTAAAATTGACTTTAAAGTAGACAAATACGGTATTGTACACGCTGCAATCGGAAAAGTATCTTTTGATCCCAAACAAATTCAGGAGAATGCACAGGAGATCATCTCTACTTTAATAAAATTAAAACCTCAGGCGGCTAAAGGAGTTTATGTGAAAAGTATTTACCTGTCCTCTACCATGAGCCCGGGAATAGCTATTGATCCTAAAGGTGTTAACTAATTAATTTTACTAAAATTATGACAAAACAAGAAAAAACACAGGTAATAGAAGAATTACAAGAAGTACTTAAAGGTACGAATGTATTATATATAGCTGATACTGACGGATTAAATGCACAACAAACTTCAGATTTGAGAAGAGCTTGTTTCAAAGGAGAAATTTCCATGAAAGTAGTGAAAAATACTTTATTGAAAAAAGCAATGCAAAACGTGGAAGATAAAGATTTTTCAGGACTTTTTGAAAGCCTGAAAGGAAATTCTACCATTTTCATCGCTGAAAAAGGAAATGCTCCGGCAAAACTAATTCAAACCTTTAGAAAAAAATCAGAAAAGCCGCTATTAAAAGCTGCTTGGGTTGATTCAGCCGTATTTTTGGGAGACACCCAATTGGAAACTCTGGCAAACCTTAAATCCAAAGAAGAACTTGTCGGAGAAATCATCGGATTATTACAATCTCCTATTAAAAATGTTGTTTCTGCTCTTAAATCCGGCGGAAACACCATCGCAGGGCTGGTAAAAACCCTATCTGAAAAAGCGGAATAATCACGCACTCATAATAAAAAATAATTGTTAAACAAAAATTTAAAAAAAATCAAAAATGGCAGATTTAAAACAATTAGCTGAAACTCTAGTAAATTTAACAGTAAAAGAAGTTAACGAATTAGCAGAAATATTAAAAGAAGAATATGGAATAGAACCTGCTGCTGCAGCTGTTGCTGTTGCTGCTGGTCCTGCCGCTGCTGAAGACGCAGGCGCTGCTGAAGAAAAAACAGAATTTGATGTTATTCTTAAAGCAGCCGGAGCTAGCAAACTAGCTGTTGTTAAACTAGTTAAAGATCTTACAGGTAAAGGGCTTAAAGAGGCTAAAGAAGCTGTTGACTCAGCTCCTACTGCAATCAAAGAAGCAGTCTCCAAAGATGAAGCGGAAAGCCTTAAAAAGCAACTGGAAGAAGCTGGAGCTGAAGTTGAATTAAAATAATTCAACCTAACCTAAAAATAAAGGTTTAGGCCTCCAATTTAGCATTGGTGAGGTCTAAGCCTATTTATGTTTTAAAAAGATTTTAATTTATTATATGAATAAATCATTGGCCTCAAAAACTCAAAACCCTAAGAGATTTAGTTTCTCACACTCTAAAGGACAAATTGAATTCCCTGATTTTCTGGACATCCAGGTGAAATCTTTTCAGGATTTCTTTCAGTTGGAAACCCGTCCTGACCAAAGAAAAAATGAAGGACTTTTTAAAACGTTTACTGAAAATTTTCCTATTTCAGATACAAGAAATCAGTTCGTTTTAGAATTTTTAGATTATTTTGTCGATCCTCCCAAATATTCTATCGAAGAATGTATTGAAAGAGGTCTGACCTACAGCGTACCACTCAAAGCCCGTCTTAAACTATATTGTACAGACCCGGAACATGAAGATTTCGAAACCGTAGTTCAGGATGTCTATTTGGGACCTATTCCCTATATGACCCCTAGCGGTTCCTTTATTATCAACGGAGCGGAAAGAGTAGTGGTATCCCAATTACATCGCTCACCCGGTGTATTTTTTGGACAATCATATCATGCCAATGGTGCTAAATTATATTCTTCCCGAATCATTCCTTTCAAAGGATCCTGGATGGAATTTGCCACTGATATTAACGGCGTGATGTATGCTTATATCGACAGGAAGAAAAAACTTCCGATGACTACCCTGCTTCGTGCAATCGGTTATCAGAGCGATAAAGACATATTAGAAATTTTCGACCTTGCAGAAGAAATCAAGGTGAACAAATCCAACCTGAAAAAAATGTTGGGAAGGACCTTAGTCGCAAGAGTATTAAACACTTGGTTCGAAGACTTTGTAGACGAAGATACCGGGGAAGTAGTTTCCATCGAAAGAAATGAAATCATTCTGGATCGTGAAACTGTTTTAGAAAAAGAACACATTGACTTAATTATTGATTCGGGAATTAAAACCATCCTTATCCACAAAGAAAACAGCAATGAGTTCTCCATTATTCACAATACCCTGCAAAAAGATTCCACCAATTCCGAAAAAGAAGCGGTAGAATACATATACCGTCAATTAAGAAACGCCGACCCACCGGATGAAGAAACTGCAAGAGGAATCATTGATAAATTGTTCTTCTCTGATGCTCGTTATTCATTAGGAGAAGTAGGGCGTTACAGAATCAATAAAAAATTAGGATTAACCATCCCTGAAAATATTCAGGTTCTTACCAAAGACGACATTATCGCCATCGTAAAATACCTGATAGAACTCATCAATTCAAAAGCCGAAGTAGACGACATTGACCACTTGTCTAACCGTAGGGTAAAAACCGTAGGAGAACAGTTAGCCGGTCAGTTCGGAGTAGGATTGGCTCGTATGGCACGTACCATCAAAGAAAGAATGAATGTGCGGGACAATGAAGTCTTCACTCCTATTGATCTGATCAATGCCAAAACACTTACTTCCGTTATTAATTCTTTCTTCGGAACCAACCAGTTATCTCAGTTTATGGATCAAACCAATCCGCTTTCCGAGGTAACCCATAAAAGACGTATGTCCGCATTAGGACCCGGCGGTCTGTCCAGAGAAAGAGCCGGATTTGAAGTACGGGACGTTCACTACACCCATTACGGACGTATCTGCCCTATTGAAACTCCGGAAGGACCCAACATCGGGTTGATTTCCTCTTTAGGCTGTTATGCCAGAATCAACGAACTGGGATTCATGGAAACCCCGTACAGAAAGGTTGTTAATGGAAAAGTTGACTTGGTTTCTCCTCCTCAGTATTTAACCGCTGAAGAAGAAGAAAAGATCATTGCTCAGGCTAATGTTAACATGGACGACGACGGAAAAATCCTGGATGAACGAATCGTTGCCCGGGAAGAAGCCGACTATCCTGTTGTAGAACCGGACAAAGTCGACCTGATTGATGTAGCCCCTAACCAGATTACAGGTATTTCCGCATCTCTGATTCCGTTCTTGGAACATGATGATGCAAACCGGGCATTGATGGGATCCAACATGATGCGTCAGGCAGTGCCTCTGCTTAAACCTGAAGCTCCGATTGTAGGAACAGGACTGGAATTTCAAGTAGCTAAAGACTCTCGTATTCTGATTAATGCCGAAGGAGAAGGAGTAGTTGAATACGTAGACGCCGATAAAATTATCATCAAATACGACAGAACGGAAGAGGAAGAACTGGTAAGTTTCGATTCCGCAAGTAAAACATACAAATTAACCAAATTCAGAAAAACCAACCAAAGTACTTCCATTACTCTGAAACCTATTGTTAAAGCCGGAGACAGAGTAACCAAAGGACAGGTACTGACGGAAGGATATGCTACTGAAGACGGAGAATTGGCTCTGGGAAGAAACCTTTTGGTTGCATTTATGCCATGGAAAGGATATAACTTCGAAGATGCCATCGTAATTAACCAAAGAGCTGTAAGCGAAGACTGGTTTACTTCCATTCACATAGACGAATATTCGTTGGAAGTTCGGGATACTAAATTAGGTATGGAAGAACTTACTTCCGATATTCCCAACGTAAGTGAAGAAGCTACTAAGGATTTGGACGAAAACGGTATGATCCGAATCGGAGCGGAAGTTAAAGCCGGAGATATTTTAGTAGGAAAGATCACTCCAAAAGGAGAATCCGATCCTACTCCGGAAGAAAAACTACTTCGAGCTATATTCGGTGACAAGGCGGGAGATGTAAAAGATGCTTCTCTAAAAGCGGAACCGTCTCTTAAAGGTGTCGTGATCGATAAAAAATTATTTACCCGAAATATCAAAGACAAACGTAAAAGAGGGGATGAAAAACTAAAAATTGAACAATTAGAATCTGAATTTAAAATTAAATTCAGTAACCTGAAAAATCAATTATTAGATAAGCTTTATGTCCTTCTCAACGGAAAAACCTCCCAGGGTATTTACAATGATCTAAATGAGGAAGTAATTCCAAAAGGAGTGAAATTCACCCAAAAATTATTATCCAGTATCGATGATTACTTCAACCTTACCGGAGGCAGCTGGACTATTGATGAAAGCAAAAACAATGCTATAAGAGAATTACTTCATAATTATAAAATAAAACATAACGATTTACTGGGAGCTTTAAATCGGGAGAGACACACCATCTCTGTAGGAGATGAACTGCCTACAGGAATTGTAAAATTAGCTAAAGTATATATAGCTAAAAAACGTAAACTAAATGTAGGAGATAAAATGGCAGGTCGCCACGGAAACAAGGGGATCGTTGCCCGAATCGTTCGGGATGAAGATATGCCGTTCTTAGAAGACGGAACTCCTGTAGACATCGTATTAAATCCATTAGGAGTACCTTCCCGTATGAATATCGGACAGATCTACGAGACTATTTTAGGATGGTGCGGTAAAAAATTAGGTAAAAAATATGCTACTCCAATCTTTGACGGAGCTACTTCTGAGCAGATTGACGAACTAACAAGAGAAGCCGGAGTACCTCAATGGGGAACTACCTATCTATATGACGGCGGAACAGGAGAACGTTTTGAACAGAAAGCTACGGTAGGTGTCATTTACATGTTAAAATTAGGACACATGGTAGATGATAAAATGCATGCACGTTCTATCGGACCTTATTCCCTGATTACCCAACAACCATTAGGAGGTAAAGCACAATTCGGAGGACAAAGATTCGGTGAGATGGAGGTTTGGGCGCTGGAAGCTTTCGGTGCATCCAACATCCTGAGAGAAATCATCACCGTTAAATCCGATGACGTAATAGGAAGAGCCAAAACCTATGAATCCATAGTTAAAGGTGAACCTATGCCGGAACCGGGAATTCCTGAATCATTCAATGTATTTTTACATGAATTACAAGGCTTGGGATTAGACGTTAGATTAGAAGAATAATAAATCTTTCTGATCCCTGTAAAATAAAAATTTTTCAATTTAATTGATTACAAAATAATGGCAGTTAAACAAAGAACTAGCAAATTTAGTAAGATCACAATAGGATTAGCCTCTCCGGAAAGCATTTTGCAACAATCCAGAGGAGAAGTTTTAAAACCTGAAACTATCAATTACCGTACACATAAACCTGAACGTGACGGGCTTTTCTGTGAAAGAATATTTGGGCCTGTAAAAGACTATGAATGTGCTTGCGGTAAATATAAAAGGATCCGTTACAAAGGAATCGTGTGTGACCGATGTGGAGTGGAAGTGACCGAGAAAAAAGTCAGACGGGAAAGAATAGGACATATCAATTTGGTGGTTCCTGTGGCTCATATATGGTATTTCCGTTCACTCCCCAACAAAATAGGATATCTGTTGGGAATCCCTTCCAAAAAGTTGGACATGATTATCTACAACGAACGGTTTGTAGTTATTCAGGCAGGAATTGCCAAAAAACTAAACGGTGAAGAACTGGAACCCCTTGAATTTTTAACCGAAGAAGAATATCTGGATATTCTGGAAACTCTTCCTATTGAAAATCAACATTTAGATGATTCCGATCCAAACAAGTTCGTTGCCAAAATGGGAGCGGAATGTTTAGAAGAACTACTTAAAAGAATTGATCTAAATGCTCTGTCTTATGAGCTAAGACATAAAGCAAATACCGAATCATCCAAACAAAGACGAACCGAAGCCCTGAAAAGGCTGCAAGTAGTTGAATCTTTCAGAGAAGCCAATTCCAACGGAAGAATCAATCGTCCGGAATGGATGATCATGCGGGTTATTCCCGTTATTCCTCCGGATCTTCGTCCTTTGGTTCCGCTGGATGGAGGACGTTTTGCTACCTCTGACCTGAATGATCTATACCGTCGGGTTATCATTAGAAATAATCGTCTGAAAAGGCTGATTGAAATCAAAGCGCCGGAAGTGATCCTACGTAATGAAAAACGTATGCTTCAGGAAGCCGTGGATTCCCTTTTCGATAATACAAGGAAATCATCCGCTGTAAAATCCGAGTCTAACAGACCTTTGAAATCCTTATCGGATTCACTAAAAGGAAAACAAGGACGTTTCCGTCAAAACTTATTAGGAAAACGGGTGGATTATTCAGCTCGTTCCGTTATTGTTGTAGGACCTTCCCTGCAACTGCACGAATGCGGTTTGCCTAAAGATATGGCAGCCGAACTTTACAAGCCTTTTATCATCCGTAAACTCATTGAAAGAGGAATCGTGAAAACCGTAAAATCGGCAAAACGAATCATTGAAAGAAAAGAACCTGTAGTTTACGATATTCTTGAAAACGTAATGAAAGGACATCCGGTGTTACTAAACCGGGCTCCTACCCTGCACCGTTTAGGTATTCAGGCATTCCAGCCAAGAATGATTGAAGGAAAAGCGATTCGTCTCCATCCGTTGGTATGTACTGCATTCAACGCGGACTTTGACGGAGACCAAATGGCGGTTCACTTACCTTTAGGACCTGAAGCTATTCTGGAAGCTCAACTATTAATGTTAGCTTCTCAAAACATATTAAATCCGGCTAACGGATCTCCTATTCAGGTACCTTCTCAGGACATGGTTCTGGGGCTGTACTATATGACCAAACCTTTAATACCAACCGATGAAATAAAGGTAAAAGGACACGGTTCCTATTTCTATTCCGCCGAAGAAATAGAAATTGCCTATAATGAAAAAGCGGTGGACTTAAACGCTGTCATCAAAGTAAAAGCAAAAGTTGCCGAAGGTGAAGAATTGGTGGAGAAAATGATTGAAACTACGGTAGGTAGAGTATTATTCAATAAAATAGTACCTGAAAAAGTAGGGTTCATCAATGAAGTATTAACCAAAAAGTCATTACGTAACATCATTGGTGCTATCTTACAAAAAACGGACTTCCCTACGACTGCAAAATTCCTGGATGATATGAAAACTCTGGGATATGCTACCGCATTCAGAGGAGGACTTTCTTTCAGCCTGGGAGACATTAAAACTCCGGAAGAAAAGAAAACCATGATTCAGGAAGCCAATGAACAGGTAGATGCCATCAGGTCTAATTATAACATGGGGTTGATCACCAATAACGAACGATATAATCAGGTAATTGACGTCTGGACTAATACCAACGCCCGATTGACCGATTTGATCATGCAGAGGATGAAAACCGATAAAGGAGGATTCAATTCAGTATATATGATGCTTGATTCCGGAGCGCGGGGTTCTAAAGAGCAAATTCGCCAGCTGGCGGGAATGCGGGGATTGATGGCTAAGCCTCAGAAAGCCGGTTCCTCCGGAGGAGAAATCATCGAAAACCCGATCATCTCCAATTTCCGTGAAGGACTTTCCATTCTGGAATATTTCATTTCTACCCACGGAGCTCGTAAAGGATTGGCAGATACCGCCTTAAAAACAGCCGATGCGGGTTATCTGACCCGTCGTCTGGTAGACGTTGCGCAGGATGTCATCATCAATGAAAAAGATTGCGGAACACTACGCGGTATCGAAATTACTCCTTTGAAAAAGAATGACGAAATTGTAGAACCTTTATCAGAAAGAATATTAGGACGAGTATCCCTTCATGACATATACCACCCCGATACGGATGAACTTTTAGTAGAAGCTGATCAATTAATTACTTCGGAATTAGCAAAATTAATTGAAAAATCCGGTATTGAAGCTGTAGAAGTTCGTTCTCCGCTGACTTGTGAATCCAAAAAAGGTATTTGTGCGAAATGTTACGGTGTAAACCTGTCCACCAACAAGCTGATCAACAAAGGAGAAGCCGTTGGTGTAATTGCCGCACAATCTATCGGAGAACCGGGAACTCAGTTGACGTTAAGAACTTTCCACGTAGGTGGTACGGCAGGAAATATTGCCGAAGTAAGCAACATTGTTGCTAAAAGAGACGGAAAAGTAGAATTCGATGACATCAGAACCGTAGAAAGTGAAGACGAAAACGGAAATAAAATAGTGATCGTTGTTTCTCGTTCTACCGAATTCAAATTACTAAATTCCGAAGGCAACATCCAAATGCTTACGAACATCCCTTACGGCTCTACCTTATTGGTTCAACAAGGTCAGGAAGTGAATAAAGGAGACATCATTTGCAAATGGGATCCATATAATGCCATTATCCTTTCCGAAACAGCAGGTAAAATCGAGTACGAACAGATAGAACAAGGTTCTACCTACCAACTGGAAATAGATGAACAAACCGGATTTGAAGAAAAAGTAATTTCCGAATCCAGAAATAAAAAACTGATTCCTACCTTGAAGATCCTTGATACAAAAGGCAACGAATTAAAATCTATAAACCTGCCCGTAGGCGCTCACCTGATTGTAAATGACGGAGAGAAGATCAAGGCCGGAAGAATTTTAGTGAAAATTCCGAGAAGATCGGCAAAAGCCGGAGACATCACAGGAGGTCTTCCACGGGTAACCGAATTATTCGAAGCCAGAAATCCTTCAAACCCTGCGGTTGTTTCCGAAATAGACGGAGTAGTAAGTTATGGTAAAATAAAAAGAGGTAACCGGGAGATTATTATTGAATCTAAGAGTGGAGAGATCAAGAGATATTTGGTTAAATTATCAAACCAGATACTGGTTCAGGAAAATGACTTTGTCCATGCAGGAGACGCCCTGTCCGACGGAGCCATCACCCCGAATGATATCTTAAATATCAAAGGACCTACTGCCGTACAGGAATATCTGGTAAATGAAATTCAGGAAGTATATCGTTTGCAGGGGGTAAAAATTGACGACAAACACTTTGAGATCATTGTTCGTCAGATGATGACCAAAGTAGAAATTGTAGATGCCGGAGATACAAAATTCTTAGAAGGAAATTTAGAACATAAGATCGACTTTATAGAAGAAAACGACAGAATTTTCGGAATGAAAGTAATTACCGACCCGGGAGACAGTGAAGAACTGAAAGCAGGTCAGATTATTTCTGCAAGAGATTTACGAGACGAAAATTCTAAATTAATACGAGAAGATAAAAAACTGGTAGAAGCAAGAGAAGCTTTACCTGCAACTGCCAGCCCGGTGTTGCAAGGTATTACCAGAGCTTCATTGCAGACCAAATCATTTATCTCTGCCGCTTCCTTCCAGGAAACTACCAAAGTATTAAATGAAGCCGCTGTAGCAGGTAAGATTGATTATCTGAACGGATTAAAAGAAAACGTAATTGTAGGACACAGAATTCCTGCAGGTACAGGTTTAGCAGAATATCAAAATGTTATTGTAGGCTCTAATAAAGAGTTCGAAGAACTGATAACTGAAAAAATATAATTTTGCCATGGAAAACGAAAACCAACAGGATTTAAATATCGAGCTTCCTGATGACGTTGCTTCAGGGGTTTTTTCAAACCTTGCATTGATAAACCATTCCCCTACGGAATTCGTTGTGGATTTTATCCAGATAATGCCGGGAGTTCCCAAAGCAAAGGTGAAATCCAGAATTATCCTTACGCCGGAACATGCTAAAAGACTGCTGACTGCCCTGACTGATAATATTCAAAAATATGAACAGCAGTTTGGCGCGGTTAAAGACGATTCCTTCCTTTTAAACTTCGGTCCTAAAGGACAGGCATGACAAATTTAACATTTATTACTTTTTAGATTAATACAAAAAACCAGACGTAGAGTCTGGTTTTTTCTTTTGTTAATATCACCCTTTCCCGTACTAACCCGAGTTTGATTCAATCGGTTAAAAAAATGAAAAAAATTGCATAAAAGGATAATAAAATCCTTTCAGGCAAAGGGAACGCTTTAATATTGTTTAGTCCCGCCTTTCAGGCAAAGAGTGCGCTTTAATATTGAGCCCCCATCGCTTTGAAGATGCCTTCATAATGGTTCGTATTTTCTCATATTGTTTATGCTCAAAGATTTTAAATGTTGAAAAAGTTTATGATGAACCACTATTTTTAGCTTATATTTAAACCGAATTCCTATTACTTTAACATTAATAATCGGTTATTTAACATTAAGAAAGTAAAATAACCGATGAACTATTAAGAAAAAATTTATAATTTCGCAAAAAATTTTTGGCGAATATGAATTTGGTAATAGTGGAGTCGCCTGCAAAGGCGAAAACAATAAAAAAATTTCTAGGGAAAGATTTTGAGGTTGAATCAAGTTATGGACATATAACCGATTTGGCTAAAAAAGACATGGGGGTTGATATGAAAACTTTAGAACCCATTTACCAGGTTTCACCCGAAAAAAAAGAAGTAGTTAAAAAGTTAAAATCATTAGCAAAAAAAGCTGATATAGTATGGCTTGCTTCCGATGAAGACCGTGAAGGAGAAGCAATTGCATGGCATTTATATAATGAGTTAAAATTGAAACCGGAAAGCACCAAACGGATTGTTTTCCATGAGATTACCAAACACGCCATCCAAAATGCCATTCAAAACCCGAGAGACATAGATGTTAATTTGGTCAATGCGCAGCAGGCACGAAGAGTTTTAGACAGATTGGTAGGCTTTGAAATGTCTCCCATTCTTTGGTCAAAAGTAAAAGCAGGATTGTCTGCAGGAAGAGTTCAGTCCGTAGCTGTACGCTTGATTTGTGAAAGAGAAAAGGAAATTGAAAAATTCATTCCTGTTCCTGTCTATAAAGTAGCGGCAGACTTTTACAATAAAACACAAAACCTCCTGAAAAGCAAACTCAATGTCGATTTTAAGGAATATGTACAAGCGCTTGATTTTATTCAAAGAGCAAAAGGGAAAGTATTCTCAGTCTCCGGCATAGAAACCAAACCGGGAAAAAGAACACCATCTGCCCCTTTTACGACCTCTACATTACAACAGGAAGCTTCCCGGTTAGGATTCTCAGTAAGCCGAACCATGAGGCTGGCTCAACAGCTGTATGAAGCCGGACATATCACGTACATGAGAACGGACAGCGTGAATCTATCGGAAGAAGCACTTAATTCCGCCGTAAAAGTTGTAACGGAACAATTTGGAAAAGAATATTCACAAACAAGACAATACGTAACTAAAAGTAAATCGGCGCAGGAAGCACACGAAGCCATTCGCCCGACTAATCTGGCGGTTCAGGTTGCAGGTTCGGATGATGCACAGAAAAAATTATACCATCTCATCTGGAGGAGAACGCTGGCTTCTCAGATGGCAGATGCAAAACTGGAAAGAACAACGATCGATATTTCCAATCCGGAATTAAAAGAGAAATTTATCGCCCGGGGAGAAGTAATCCTCTTTGACGGTTTCCTGAAATTATATCAGATTCAAAATGATGAAGATTCCAATGAAGAAGAAAATGAAGGATTGTTGCCTAAAGTGGAAAAAGGAGAAATAGTACAGCTGAAGCAGATAACAGGAGAAGAAAGATTTAGTCGTCCTCCTGCCAGATACAATGAAGCTTCTTTGGTGAGAAAGCTCGAAGAGCTGGGAATAGGACGCCCTTCTACTTACGCTCCCACCATTTCCACCATTCAAAAACGGCAATATGTGGAAATTTCCGACTTAGAACCCAAACAAAGAAATATCAGAAAGATCATTCTCAAAGGAGAGGCAATTAAAGAATCGGTAGAAATAGAAAATTACGGCGCAGATAGAAGAAAATTAATCCCTACAGACATAGGAGTAGTAGTAAATGAATTTTTGACCGGACATTTTCCTTCAATTCTGGATTATGGATTTACGGCAAAAGTAGAAGAAGATTTTGATAGTATAGCGGAAGGAAATGAAAACTGGAAAGAAATGCTGACCGGTTTTTATGACGATTTTCATCCCCATGTGGAAAAAGTCAAAGAGACTGCAGAAAGAGCAACGGGAGAAAGATTATTAGGAAAAGATCCTCAAAGCGGAAAGAACGTATATGCAAGGATCGGACGTTTCGGTCCTATGGTACAAATAGGAGAATCCGATGATGAAGAAAAACCCAGATTTGCAGGGTTACTGAAAGGACAGCAAATCAGCTCCCTTACTTTGGAAGATGCCCTTAAACTGTTTGAACTACCCAAACATTTAGGAGAGTATGAAGGAAAGAAAGTAGAAGTGAATACAGGAAGGTTTGGTCCCTATGTGAAACATGACAGTAAATTTGTGTCGTTAAAACCCAAAGAAGGAGATGAAATATCAACTATAACCTTAGAAAGGGCTGTAGAACTGATAGAAGCCAAAAGAGAAGCGGATAGAAATAAATATATCAAAGCTTTTGATACGGAAGAACCTGTTATAGAAATACTAAACGGTCGTTGGGGACCTTACCTTAAACAAGGAAAGGAAAACTATAAGATACCTAAAGGCACTGAAGCTGAAAAATTAACGCTGGAAGAGGTTAAAAAAATTATTTCGGAAGCAGGAACAAAAACAAAGACTAAAACAAAGAAAAAGTAGTGGGAACCTTAGAAGATTTTTTACAACCGGTGGATGAATCACTGCTATATTCCCAACCCGATTCCATAGGAAGCAAGATACAGTTCTATTGGGATGACAAGCTTGAAGAAAATAGCGTGGCTATTATAGGTTGTCCTGATTTGAGAGGTAGTGGACATGCCAATAAGTTTTCCGATATAAAAGTAATCAGAGAAGAATTTTACCGATTAGTATGGAACGACTGGAACTTTACCTTATATGACTTAGGAGACATTATACCGGGAAATGAAATAGAAGACACCTATTTTGTACTAAAAAAAATAATAGAAGAATTATTGGAGATGAAAGTTCATCCCATAATTTTAGGAGGGAACATGGGGTTGAATTACGCCGTATACAAAGCATTATACAAGCTGGATAAGCCTCTTAATTTTACGGCTATAGATACCAAAATAGAAATGGGAAATGCCGGAGAGCCGTTAATGGAAAAAAATTATATTTCCAGAATGATAGTAGAAGAACCCAATCTTCTGTTTAACTTTACCAACATAGGATACCAAAGTTATTTCGTTCCGAAATCGGTTTTGAGAATATTTGACAAACTGGATTTCGAGGGGGTCAGATTAGGGAATATAACCGAGAATCTAAAAGAATCCGAACCGATTTTCAGAAGTTCTGATTTTGTCGGAATAAATCTGGATTCCGTAGAATCGTATGACGGAACCCTCTCTGTAGGAAGCACGGCAAATGGATTTACCAACAGGGAAATTTGTGCCTTGGCAAGATACATTGGTTTATCCAAACAGGTAAAAGTAACGGGAATTTATAATTTTTTAGGAGGTTCATACAATAAAATGAATGAAAAGTTAGTTTCACAATTGTTATGGTATCTGGTCGATGGAAAAAACCAACAACAATATTATGAAAATGAAGAATATATAAAATATATAGTTTTGCATGAAGACAAAGAGTTGGTATTTTTGAAAGACAAACATGTGGAAAAATGGTGGCTGGCGATTAATTTTGACTCCGGAGATCTATCAACATTCCTGGTTCCTTGTTCAAAAAAAGATTACAAGGATGCATTAGAAGGGAATGTTCCGGAAAAATATTGGAAGACCTTTAAACGATTTTTGTAAAAAAAGTCGGGGAAAGCATAATATAATAAGTAATAAGTTCGTTATTTAAGGAACAAAAATTTTTTAGTAAACTAAAAAAACAGTAGTTTTACACTTTTTTAAAAGAAACATTTTGTTATAATGAGAAAAGTATTGTTATTCTTATTGGCAGCAACAACGGTAGTTTCCTGTAAATCCTCTAAAAGAGGGAAAGGCAAGCCGGTAGTGCAAGGGGAGATTGTGGTAACACAAAAGAACCAGCAATGGAACAGTAAAAGACCTTTTGGTATGGTTCCAATTCCTGGAGGAGCTTTTGTTTTAGGACAATCCGATCTGGATTTCACAGGAACAGAAACCAAAGCCCCTTTGACAACCGTCACCGTTTCTTCTTTCTACATGGATGATACAGAAATCACTAACTCGGAATATAGAGAATTCGTAAAATACGTTAGAGATTCCATCGTTCGCAGCCTTTTAGCGGAAAAAGCCGGAGATGAAGGAGGAGGAGAAGAAGGAATAGGAAGATATGCCTATTATAATAAAAAATCAGAGGCAGAACAAACGGCATATCAACAATTTCTGGAAGAAAAAGGAGATAGAGAAGGATATAATGAAAACAAAAAGTTAGACTGGTCTGTTCCTTTAGAATGGAAAACCGCCCGTTATCCGGATGTTGCATACGCAGAAGTGTTGGAATCCTTATATTACCCACCGGAAGAACGATTTAACGACGAGAGGGTTTTAGACCCCAGAAAGTTGGTTTATCAGTTTTCATGGATAGATCAGTTAGACGCCGTAAAGAAAAAAGGCAGAGGCGAAAACTTCCTGAAAAAAGAAGAAATTGCCATTTATCCGGATACCACCGTATGGCTGAGAGATTTCAATTATTCATTCAACGAGCCTTTATTTGAACAATATTTCTGGCATAAAGCGTATTCCAGTTATCCGGTAGTAGGAGTTACCTGGGATCAGGCAAGAGCATTTTGCGCATACAGTACCAAAGCGAAAAATGATTTTAACCAAAGCCGTAAGAAAAAAATAGATAAAATTTTCCCATACAGATTACCTTCGGAAGTAGAATGGGAATATGCAGCCCGAGGAGGATTGGAAAATGCTCCGTATCCTTGGGGAGGTCCCTATCTAATAGACGACAGAGGCTGCTATCTGGCAAATTTTAAACCCAAAAGAGGAGATTACATAGAAGGCGATAAAGGATTCTTGTGGACTGCCCCCGTAAAATCATTTCATAAAAATGGATTCGGGCTGTATGACATGGCAGGAAATGTTTCCGAGTGGACGGTATCAGCCTACAATAACAGTTCCTATATAATTTCATCCACATTAAATCCTTATTTGGGAAACAGAATAGAAGACCCGAGAAAAGTAGTCAAAGGAGGTTCCTGGAAAGACATAGGATACATGTTGATGGTTAGCGAAAGAGACTGGGAGCATAAAGATTCCGCAAGAAGTTTTATAGGATTTAGAAGAGTGCAAACCATCCCTGAAGGAGCTAAAGAGAAATTCCCGAAAGTACAGAAACATCAATAAAAAAATAAACTAAACTAATAATAATATTTAACTAATTTAATAAAAACAGAAAAAAAATGGCGGTAAAAGCAAAATCAAAAGACAAGACATTAAACATGGTGTACTCTTTAGGTGCAGCAGTAGTTATTTTAGGTGCACTATTCAAAATTAACCACTTATCTCTATTCGGAATTGATGGTAGTATAGTGTTGGGAGCCGGGCTTATAGTAGAAGCTTTTATCTTCGTTGTTTTTGCCTTTGACCCTCCAAAAGGAGAATATGAATGGGAGAATGTATATCCCCAGTTGTTGGATGAAAGTTCTGCGCCCGTAAAAAAAGAAGTAAAAATCCAGCCGGAAAAAGAAATAAAAGAAGCGGAAGTTTCCCTATCGGCAAAATTGGATGAAATGCTTTCTACTGCAAAATTAGATGTAAATGTATTAGAAAAACTAAGAAAAGGAATTGAAAACTTCGGTGCAGCAGTAGACGGTATCAATAAAACCGTAGAAGCGCATGCAGCTACAGACAATTACAAAGATCAATTATACATAGCTTCCTCCCATTTGGAAAACTTAAATGCCCTATATCAATTACAGTTGGATAATGGGAAAAAATATGTGGAAGCCAGCCAAAAATACGTGGATGATCTATCTAGATCGGAAGAAGGTGCAGCGTCTTTCCAAAAACAATTACATCTGGCTTCTTCTCATTTGGAAAACTTAAATTCTCTGTATCAATTACAGTTGGATAACGGGAAAAAATATGTGGAAGCTAACCAAAAATACGTAGATGATTTATCTAAATCGGAAGAAAGTACAATATCCTTCCAGCAACAACTAGCTGAGTTAACAGCCAACTTAAATAATTTAAATAAAGTATATGGTGGTATGCTTAATGCCATGAAAGCTTAATAATTTTAAAAATATAAAAATTACCTAAGTAAAATGGCAGCAGGAGGATCACAAACACCACGTCAGAAGATGATAAACCTTATGTATTTAGTGTTTATCGCAATGATGGCTATGAATGTAGACAGGGAAGTATTACGGTCTTTTGAAGGCGTAAATAAATCTTTGGAACTATCTACAAACCTTACTAAAGAAAACAACATTACCTTTTATGAACAAATAGAAAAGAAAAAAGATGAAGGAGATGAAGGGTATATTGACATTTCACGAAAAGCAAAAATTGTGAAAGGTCAAACGGAAGACGTTATTAAAGCTATAGATGCCGTGAAGCGTGCTTTGGTATTGGCAGCCGAATACACGGAAACAAAAGGAGACGAAGAAATCAATTATAGTTCGTTGCAGAAAACAGATGTCGTAAACAGAATTTTCTTTGTGAGTGATAATAAACCCACACCGGAAGTTAAAGATATGATCAGTAAGATTCAAAATTATACTAAGTTTATGCAGACAGGAGTTGATGGCAGAACAGAAAAACGGATAGCCAAGTTATTTGACCTTTCAGGTAAAGGGGGGAAATCCTGGTTAGTAGATCAGTTCTATGACCAACCTCTGATTGCAGCATTGACAAACCTGACCAAATTAGAATCCAATATCAGAACGGAAGAAGGAAACAGGGTAAGGGATTTACTGTCTAACAAACTTAAAGACGAAATAGAACTAAAAGCATTTGTTCCAATAGTATCCGCCCCTAAATATGTAAGAGTAGGAGAAAAATTTGATGTAACAATAGGCTTTGGAGCTTACGACAACACATTGAAAGGCTCTATTAACCTAAGCGGACGTTCGGTTCCTTTGGACGGAGGAAAAGCAATAGTCAGCGTAGTGGCCTCAGGAGTAGGAAAACAAACCCTGAGCGGATCCATTACATACGAAACTCCTAGTGGTGCACAAAAAACAGTACCATTCAGTGAATCTTATGAAGTTGCTCAGGATATAACCAAAGAACTGCCGGTAGGAGGTACCGTAGTAGCTGATAAGATGAACGTAGTGTATAGAGGAGTAGACAACCCGATGAGCGGTTCCGTAACAGGAGTAGACGCCTCTACCATCAGCTTGAGAATCTCCAGCGGAAGCGGAAACCTGTCAAGATCCGGAAGAGGATGGATATACAGACCCGGAGCAGGAACCAGTACAACGTTTACAATTTCCGGAACAACAAATTCAGGAAAAACAGTTAGCAATGCAGTAACCTTTAGAATAAAAAATATTCCTAAAGCGCAAGGACAGATACGAGGAACCAATGTATTGAGCATACCGGCTTCTTCCTTACCTAATCAGACAGTAAGTGCAGGAATTCCTGATTTTGAATTCCCGGTTTCGTTCTCTGTCACAGGATTTAAGGTAAAAGTAACCGGACAGCCGACAACAACCGTATCAGGAAGCTCGTTGAGAGCAGCTGCCGGAGCTTTGGCTAAAGCAAGAGCAGGAGATCAGGTGTTAATATTTGATATCTCTGCGGTTGCTTCGGGAATATCACAACAAAATATATCACCTATTGTGATAAATGTACAATAAAAAAGAAACAACTTTAAATACTATTTTACCATGAAATATCTAATAGTTTGTTTATCGGTCTTAATCAGCACAGGAGCCTTTGCACAAAATGTATTAAATTCAAAGTCTCCGGAAGAATTAAGGAAAATGAGGCAGGAAAAGTATGATATAGTTAATGGAACAGACACCATATCCACAGCACCTACCATATTGCCATACGGATATATAGAAGATAAAGATATTCTATGGTCAAAAGTAGTATGGGAAATCATAGATTTAAATGAAAAATTAAATCAGCCGTATTATTATTCTCACGATGAAATAACAGCTACATACTTATCCTTATATGATGCTTTATTTGAAGGAATAAACTCCGGAAAAATAACAGAAGTATATGATGATGATAATTTTACAGCAAAAATAGCCCCGGAAAATATTCAATCTAAAATTCAGGCTGTAAGAGAATCTGACTGGTTGAGAGATAAAAGAGATGCAGGAGAAGAAATTACCGAACAGGATGTTCTGGAAGGAACCGACAATTTCAAAACAGATACCAAAAGCGTAAAATTAATAAAAATTAAAGGAATGTGGTATGTTGACAGACGATTAGGACAAATGAAGTATCGTTTACTGGGAATAGCTCCTATGGGACCAGACCCTCAGGTTTTGGGACTAACCGATGCAACCATGCTGGGATATGAAGGCGACGATGAACTGATCGACTTGTTCTGGATCTTCTATCCAGACGCCAGAGAAGTATTGTCCAGCTATACCGTATTTAACCCTAAAAATGGTTCTTCATCCATTACGTATGATGATGTGCTGAATGCAAGAAGATTCAGTTCCATTATTTACCGGTCACAATCGGAATACGGAGACGGAGAGATTTCCAATTACATTCCGGGAGATGCAAAATCTCAACTGGAAGAAAGTATCAGAATCAAAAATGAAATTCTGCAAAAAGAAAATAATATGTGGAATTATTAAAAATTACTACTTACAAAAAAGTCCTGAATCATTTGATTTAGGACTTTTTTTATAAATATTTCTATGGAACGTATCTTTATTATAAAATAACAACATGTTGGATTATCTTATTATTGGGCAGGGTTTGGCAGGTTCTTGTCTGGCACACAGACTTAATAAGGAAGAAAAATCATTTAAAATTATAGATATTGTTTCCAACTCGGCTTCTTTCGTTTCCTCAGGAATGTATAATCCGGTTGTATTGAAAAGATTTACCCCGGTGTGGAATGCCCAAAAAGAAATAAACACACTGATTGAATATTTTTTAGAATTTGAAAGATTATTACAGGTTAAATTAGTATACCCTTCTGATCTATACCGCATTTTTGCCAACGAAGACGAAGTAAAAACCTGGATAAAAAAGTCTGAAAGAAACGAAAATTTAAAACCCTTCTTAGACTCCCGAATCTATGAATCCGTCAATCCTTACATAAAAGCCGATTTTGGCATGGGAAAAGTCTTGCAGTGCGGGAAAATATTTGTACGGGAATTGCTGAGAGAATTTAGAAAATATCTGATTGCAAATAATATTCTGATAGATGATGTATTCGACTTTAACTCATTAAATATAAAAG
The DNA here is from genome assembly GCA_031276535.1 of Flavobacteriaceae bacterium. Taxonomy (GTDB): domain Bacteria; phylum Bacteroidota; class Bacteroidia; order Flavobacteriales; family Weeksellaceae; genus Apibacter. Next base: position 22,760 of record JAISMV010000148.1, on the reverse strand, counting down.
TGAATGAAATAGAATACAAAGGAATCCGGGCGAAAAAAGTAATTTTTTGTGACGGGTACGCATTAAAGGCAAACCCATACTTCAGTTATCTCCCCATGGAAGGAGTTAAAGGAGAAACTATGGTAATACATGCTCCCGGGTTGGGGCTTACGGATATTGTGAAGTCTAAGGTGTTTATTATGCCTATGGAGAAAGATTATTACTATGTAGGCGCAACATATTACTATCGGGAAGTAGACGATGAAATTTCAGAAGAAGGTCAGGGAGAACTGGTAGAGAATTTGAATAAATTTCTAAAAAAAGAATATACGATCATTAAACCATTTGCAGGCATCCGCCCTACGGTGGTAGACCGAAGACCTCTGCTGGGGCGCCACCCTGAAAAAGAAAACGTATACATATTGAACGGTTTGGGAAGCAGAGGAGTTATGTTGGCTCCAACCATGGCAGGAGAATTGTATGAACATATGGAAAATTCAGTAGAATTACAATCCGAAGTAGATATAAAAAGATTTAATTAAATGGAACATATAAACATTATAGTAATAGGAATTATTGCAATTACGGCAATATTTAGTTTTAAAGGATTTAACGACCAAATATTTTTTGATCGGTATAAATTTAATGTAAGAGCAATCCTGAAAGAAAAACAATGGGACAGAATGCTTGCCTCTGCGTTTTTACATGGAGACATGGTACATCTGTTTTTTAATATGTATACCTTCTATTTCTTCTCCACTTTTATATTGAATTTTGGAACTTTATTCTTCTTTATAACCTATTTAGGGGCTATTCTGGGAGGTAATTTTCTAGCGCTTCTGATGCACCGGAATAATCCGTATTACAGCGCCATAGGGGCTTCCGGAGGGGTGTCGGGAATTTTGTTTGCAGCCATTATCCTCAATTCACAGATATCGATAGGAATTTTCCCACTTCCATTTTCCATACCGGGATGGATTTTTGGAATTATCTATCTGGCATATTCAGTCTATGGAATGAAGTCCCAACTGGGGAATATCGGTCATGACGCCCATTTGGGAGGTGCTGTCATAGGAATTATCTGCGCTGTGGGATTCGCGTTTCTCTTTCCGTATCATCCGGCTCTGTCTTTTCAACCTTTATATTTGCTAATCATGTTGATACCGTTGGCAGCACTGGCTTATCTGGTATTAGTTAAAAATAAATAAAAGTGTAAATTTACCTGCTTATTTTAATTTCCGGCAAACCTATGTTTTGATATAACAAGTTTTGCGACGGTCTCGATATTCTCTATTCGAAATAACGAAAATGGGCTTCCGTAGCGAGTTCCAGCATATGTTTATCACCTTTGCTATCGCCAAAGGCATGGATCTCTTTAAATCGCGCTAACTGAATTTCTTTTACAATTCGTACTACTTTTTCTTTATAATTACAATTGGGAGTAGTGAATTTCCCCGTAAAAATATCATTATCAAAACCGGACTCGGTGGAGATTAAACGGAGTCCCAAGTGTTTTGCAAAAGGTTCGACCCATATATCCAGCGAGGCGGTTACTATATATTTATTGGGCTCATGAGCTAAGTTTTTTATATATTCCAGTGCTTTCGGTCTAAGTATATTTTTTTTTCTTACCTCAAAATAATGCTGAGTCAGGCTTTCTATTTCTTTTCTGCTTTTTCCTTTCAAAAAACAGGAAACAAATTTTTGCTTGACTTTTCCTGCACTTACTATTTTAAATTTAACCAACAAGAATAAGAGAATGAATTTAATAAAAGCGTATTTATATCTTTCCGGAAAGGAGACTTGCAAAAAATCAAACAGGGTATCCGTGTTGGTTATAGTTCCGTCAAAATCAAAGAGATATAGTTTATCATTCATAAGTCTTTATTTTTAAATCTGCATACGAATCGGGATGTAAACCGGAAATAGATCCTTTCTTTTCTGCAAAAGGTTTCTACCTCCTGCCGTCAGAGAAAAAGCGGTTAATCTCTTGTCTATAATAATTGATGTTTTTACATGAACAATCGGTTTGGGTTATAGTAATTACATTTTCATTCTTTTAAAAATAAATTCGGGAATATTTTTCACTATAAACATAATAATCCTCCAAATTCCCGTTACATAGATCTTGTTTCTTTTTTTCTTATATGCTTTGTAAATGACGTTAGCGGCTTTCTGCGGTGATGCTGTCAATAATTTGGGTAATTGTAGGTCTGCGGTCATCTTTGTGTCTAAAAATCCAGGTAAAACGGTGATTACATGTACATTCTTATGGGAGAGGTAATTTCGTAGTCCATCTAAATAAACGGCAAATCCGGCTTTGGAACTTCCGTAAATAAAATTACTTTGTCTTCCTCTCAGTCCTGCTACTGAAGATAATCCTATGATGGTTCCTTTTTTCTTATTCTCAAATTTATGGGCAAAATAGTTAATCAAAGGAACTAGTTTTGAGTAATTAATTTCTATAATTTTTTCCGTATTCTTATTATTATATAACCCTTCTTCCGTATTTTTTCCTAAAAAACCCGTAGCACAGAATAACAGGTCTGTTTCCACCGTATCGAACACGGAGTAGTCTGAATTTTCAGTTACATCAAAGAATATAATTTCAGATTCCTGATTATGTTTTACCTGTATATGTTTAGCAAATCTTTCCGTCTCATCGGGGTTGGATGTCACTAAATATAGTTTGGGGTATTTATTTTTATTTTCTGACAAAACTTTATCAACAAAAGCTTGTGAGATGTCCGAGGTTGCTCCTAATACTATCATTTTATTTCTGAATTATATATAATTTTACTCTTATCATCAATTAATCCGTCATCCTTTATAGCTTGAATATGAGGATTAAGGGTTCTTATTATGTTTAAATTTACTTGTCCCGACTGGAGATATGGATGAGCATATTCCAGTGTCTTGTTTATAAACGGAATTTTATAAATGGAAACCTTTTTTTCATTTTTGGTGTCGTCATAAAAATATCCGGCTTCTTTTTTGTTTTGTAAGATCTTTTTCACCATACTTCGGTTGTGTAAATAATTCTCTGGAATTTTAACCAAATAAACGATGTTACAAAATAATGATATACACCCTATTAAAAACATGTTTTTGACTTTTTCGGGGAAGTTTTCATAATATAACAGCAGGAATGAGAAGAATAACACAAAAGATGATTCGCACAACATTCTTGTATTTAATAATTCTATGCTTTGTGTATATTCCGAAATAAACATAAACAGCATATAAGAGATCCCGACAGTTAACAGCAGCTGATGGAAAGGGGTAATTTTATTTTTAAAATACCGAATGTAATAGAAAATAAAATATACTAAGAATAATAGATCAAGCGCAATGATGATGATCTCCATCCATAATGCATATATATTTTTTATCTGTAAAATTTTAAATGAGAATATAGGATTCACGATATTGATCACTCCTAATAAATTCTCATAGGTAAAGTGCCAGAAGTTATCTATATCGGGTTTAGATCTTATATTTTCACCAAAGAACCCGCCAAAATGATAATAGTTAAATAACAAGTAGCCTCCGATACCTAGGGCTGAAAGCCCCAGAAAACAGAAATAATCTTTCTTAAAAACCGACGGGATATTCTTATTTCTTAAGACAAAAAATAAAAAATATATTCCTGTGGCAATGTAAATGTAAACCCCTGAATATCTGATCATAACCAGATAAATTGCAAGTAGGGAAGCAGGTACTATAAAACGTAAACCGTATATTTTTCCTGTAAAATATTCATGAAAATAATATACTAAAAAGTACAGTAAAGTTAAAAAAACACTTTCTGAATATGAATATGGATAAATGTTAAGAAAAACACGGAAAGTTAAAAGGATAACGGTTTCTCTAAAATAAAACTTTTTATAATAAGAAAATATCCCTATGAAAATAATTCCAAATACATTTAAAATCTTTGAACTGTAGAAATAATCATCAACAAAATAATTGGGCAGATTCAATAATAAAGGATACCCTATTGGAAATAAATTAGCGTTAATTTCAGGAAGATCTTCAGTCAGTTTGAAATAGGACAGAGAGTCCGGTGCAGTACCTCCACTGGATAAAAAAAACGGAGTGACTGCGACAGACAACAAAGAGACAACAAATAACGCTTTATATTTCAAATACGTATCTTTCATCCTGCTTATATATAATTTTCAATTCTTTCATGTTGAACGGAATTAAATTTCCCGGTTTCCGGAACTTTTATATAATTGATCAACGATTTTTTAGACATGGCATCTTTTGCCAGATAAATTCTCCCTCCGTAATGTTCCACGATTTCGTCCAATTTTTTCACTAAAAAAGGCAGTTTTTTATGAATCTTAAAGTCTAACGCCAAACTATATCCGTCTATAGGGAAAGAATTATGGGCATTTGGATTCCCCTTTTTATATAATTTTAACACTGCAAGGAAAGATCCCTGACCACTTTCTGCTATGGTTTTTAAAATTTCGGTCATTCCTTCTCTTCCTACCTCTTTCGGAATGATAAACTGGTACTGTATAAACCCTTTTTTTCCATAGATCCGATTCCAGTTGAGAATAGCATCCAACGGATAAAAAAAGGTATCATAGTCTACAACCGTATTTTCAATTTTTTTTCTTTGTTTGAAATAATAAAGGAAATTAAACGCTTTTACCGTAAATGTATTTAATACAAAAGAAGGAAAATCAAACGGAACGTTCAATTTGTTTTTTTTCTTAGGTTTCAAGGGATGTGCTTTCCATTTTGTCGGCAGGTCTGTCAGGTTAGCGTGCTCTCCGATCATCAGAATGGACTTTCCTATTTTAGGTCCTTTTTGCAGACAGTCAATCCAGGCTACGCTGTATGTCCAGTCTTCGGATTCATCAAAGTAGGAAAATATTTCATTCAGGTTATCTGCTTTTAAAATTCTTTGTTTGATGTAAGCTGTTTGAATTTTTTTTAATGTAAACCGGGCGGAAATGATGACTCCTGTTAACCCCATTCCACCTATGGTGTTCCAAAATAATTCGGAATTTTCTTCGGGAGAGCATTTTTTTATTTCTCCTGTTTCTGTTATTATAGTGAAATCAAGTACGTAATCTCCGAAACATCCTTCGGAGTGATTGTTCTTTCCATGCACATCAGACCCGATAGCTCCGCCTACAGTAATTAATTTGGTTCCCGGAGTTACCGGAAGAAAGAAACCTTCCGGCACGATGGTGTCTAAAATATCTGATAGGATTACTCCTGATTCACATTCAAAAATTCCTTTCTCCCTGTCAAAAGAAATAAACTTATTTAACTTTAATGTAGACAGAATATTTTCTTTGTTTAAAGAATTATCCCCATAAGACCTTCCGTTTCCTCTGGCTATAATGGAAGTACTTTCCTCTATTATTTCCCTGATTTTGGCAATATTGGAAGTTATATGAAAATTTGTTTTAACTACCGGATATTTCCCCCAGTTTGTAACGTTCTGTTTATTATCAATTCTTTCCATAGTTTCAAATTGAATATTTAAGTATGAAAACCACTAACAGCCATAATATAATATCTATCTGAAGAAATAGATCTTTACAGACTACTTTAGTTGGTGATTCTGTTTTGTTATGTACAAAGGTTAATTGCAAATACCTCAGGATTCCTGTTATTACAAAAATCACGGTATAAACAATATGCGGATGTAAACTTTTCTTTATTTGCGGATCCAGAGTATACATGATGTAACATACTATAACGCATGTGGAAACTACGGTCATTGCTACATCTGTAAATTGCAGATTATATCCGTCCAGGGCTTTTCTTGTTTTCCCGGTAAGCCTTGCATTTACCAGTTCTCCTCTTCTTTTTCCTATTGCCATAATTAAAGCCAGAAAGAATGTAAGCAGAATAGCCCAGATTGAAATAGGAAGACCGGTTGCATATCCTCCCGCATAAACCCTAAACAAAAAACCTATGGCAATAATTATTACGTCTACAATTGTTACATGTTTTAATTTAAAGCTATAAGCCAGATTCATCACAAAATAAGCAGTGATAACAACCGCTACTTCCAGAGAATTAATTAAAAAACAGACAAAATAAGCCGAAAGGAAAAGCAAGAAAAAAACAACTCTTGCCTGATTTTTCGTTATTTTTCCACTCGCAAGAGGTCTGTGTTTTTTTTCGGGATGACTTTTATCACTCTCTATGTCAACATAATCATTAATAATATAAATGGAACTGGCTATGAATGAAAAAGCAAAAAAAACCAATACGGAGTATATTAATAAATCAGGTTCCAGTAATTTCCCTGCGAAAAAAATAGGGAGAAATACAAAGGCATTTTTAATCCACTGCTGGATTCTTATCAGTTTCAAGTAGTTCACGTCGTGAAAAAATTATAGTTCATCAAATATAGTTTTTTTCCGCCAATTACCGCCCTCTGTTTATCTAATTTTTACAGGTTCAAAGATAACTGTGTCGGAAGAAGTTTAAACGTTTTTCTATGAAAAATGGTCGTTCCGAACTCTTCAATAGCCTTTCTATGAGCATTTGTAGGATATCCTTTGTTTTTACTCCATAAGTACTGAGGATATTCTTCATGTAGTTTTCCCATCAAAGCATCTCTATAATTTTTAGCCAGAATGGAAGCCGCTGCTATATTCATAAAATTTGCATCTCCCTTAACTGCACAAAAATGAGGAATCTCTTTGTATTGGGTAAATCGATTACCGTCAACCAACAAGAACTCCGGGATGATCTTTAATTGATCAAGAGCTTTATGCATCGCCAGAAAACTTGCGTTCAGAATATTAATTTCGTCTATCTTTTCAGGAGAAACTTCCGCTATGGCATAATCAAGAGCATTTTCCCTGATGATACAGTCCAATTCTTTTCTCTTCTTCTCACTCAATTGTTTGGAATCATTAATTTCCGAATGAAAAAAATCCTGAGGAAGTATTACCGCTGCCGCTACGACCGGTCCTGCCAGACAACCTCTTCCCACTTCATCCAAAGCTGCTTCCAATTTATATTTTGAGTATCCTTTTTGCATTTACTATCTGATATTATCCGTTGAAAACGAACTCTTTTCTTAGGGTATTCCCTAAAAAATTCTCCTCATTATCCGCAGTTGATGGGTATATCTGTTTATATCCGAGTTGAAAATTCCGGTATAATCCAGATTATCTATCCGTACTTTCCCGTGTGCATGAAGAATTTTTTGATTGGAAAGAATAAAACCCACATGCACTATCTTCCCTTCCTGATTTTCGAAAAATGCCAGATCTCCGGGTTCCGCCTCTTCAATGAAACTCAACACCTCTCCTACTTCCGCCTGTTGATACGTATCCCGGGGAAGCTTGTATCCCGCCATTTTATATACCATCTGAACCAAACCGCTGCAATCAATTCCGTAAGTGGTTTTTCCTCCCCATAAATACGGGGTATTGATGTATTTAAATGCCAATTCTAAAATCCGGCTTTTGTCTTGTTTGCCCGTAATCAAATTTTCATCAACTAAGAACTGATTATTAGGCGTCAATTCAAAAATATTTTTCTCATCCAGATGATGTATTTCCGCTCCGATTGTTACCGGAAAAGGCAGATCATTTGACACCAACAAGCTAAACGGTTCTGAAATAAAAGATACCTTTTGTGAAAAATTGGCAAATTCTATATCGCTGATAATTAAAACCTGCTTGGAATCCATCCATCCTTCATATCCGTCAAATGCGATCTTTATTTTTACCCAGTTTTTTTTTACTTCGGTGATTTCACAAAGTTCCCCAAACAAAAGCTGGGTAACCATTTCCGAAGCATCTGAAGGTTCTTTTCTCACCGGCGCTACACTCACCTGGCAAATAGACTTACTCATAACTGCAAATTTATTTCTTTCTTATAATACTTATGCCATCTCTGATGGGTAAAATCACTACTTCCAGAGAGGAATCTTCTTTTATTTGCTTGTTGAACTCCTTTATAGCCTCCGTTTTTTTTTCCTTCAACTCCATCACCACTTTTCCTTTCCATAAAATGTTGTCCGCCAAAATTATCCCTCCCGACCGCAACCGGGGTTTGAGCAATTCCACGTATTTCAGATAATTTTCCTTGTCTGCATCTAAAAAAACCAAGTCAACCGGTTCATTAATACAAGGTATTATTTCCAAAGCATTTCCTTCTTTAAAATCAATTTTTTCAGAAAAGGCGGATTCTTTAAAATATTTTTTAGGTATATATGCCGTCTCTGCATTTTTATCAATGGTAATAATTTTCCCTGTTTCCGACAATCCTTCCGCCAAACATAAGGTGGCATATCCGGTAAAAGTTCCTATCTCTACTATCAAACGGGGAGAAATTATTCTGGATAACAAGCTCAATATTCTTCCCTGCAAAACCCCGGATACCATGTGGGGCTGTGTCGTCTTTTGATAGGTCTCCCTCCTTAACGCTTTTAATAATACAGGTTCGTCTTCACTGTTCTGCTCAATGTATCTTTCTAAAACGGGAGTTAATTCCATATTATTACTTTTTCATTACAAATATAACTATAATAACCCGTAGTGCTTTATAAAAAAAGTTGCTCAACCAGCTAAAAAGATATATATTTATTTGGTTGCCAATTAATTAAACAAATGAGCATTGTGAAAGCAAATTACAAATTAATTTTGAAAAAAATTTATGTGAATTATGTGAATTTGGAAATTTTCATCGTAAGTCGGTTATACCAAAATTACAACTCTAACCCCCTATCAATCCCTGAACAAATCTGTTTTCGGCAGAAATATCAATAACTCAAAAATTAATCTAATAAGATAGTGCTTTACGGGTTTATTTAGTTTTTACTATTTTTGTACGGAAATTTAAAAAACTATGAACCAAAATATAAAAGTAGGCATTGATGCCTTCTCTTTTGATGTACCTAAGATATATTTACCTATGAAAGATTTGGCTGTTGCGAGGGATATAGAACCTGCCAAGCTGGAAAAGGGATTGGGATTGTTGAAAATGGCTTTTCCTGATGTTCATCAGGATGTGGTGGTCTTCGCAGCAAATGCACTACGAAAATTGTTTGAACAGGAAAATTTAAAACCTGCGGACATTGCCCGAATTTATGTAGGCACGGAAAGTGGTATTGACTCCTCCAAACCTGTAGGGTCTTTTCTGGTATCTTTACTGGAAGATACCTATGGAGACGGAACTTTTGAACACTGCGATGTGGTGGATCTTACTTTTGCCTGCATCGGGGGAATAGACGCCCTGCATAATTCACTGGATTTCATACGGGTAAATCCCGACAAAAAAGCTATCGTGATCTGCACGGATTATGCTAAATACGACTTGAATTCAACCGGAGAATACACTCAGGGATCCGGTGCCGTGGCATTATTATTATCTGCCAATCCAAGAATTATTTCCATAGACAACAAAATAGGGGTAAGCACCAAAGGAGTCTTTGACTTCTTTAAACCCAAAAGAAGTATATCTAAAAAAGATGTAACCGGACGGAATGATAATCCGGAATGGTTCGGAGTATTAGAGGCTGAAATTGACCTGTTTAAAGAACAACCTGTTTTTGACGGACAATACTCTAATACGTGCTATCAGAACAGGTTAAAAGGTTCCTATTTTGAACTAAAAAAACTGTTAGGTAAAGAAACCTCTCTATACACCGAGTGGACAAATATTATTGTTCATTTACCTTATTCTTTTCAGGGAAGAAGAATGTTTTCCGAGATCTATGCTTTGGATTCCGACATAAAAGACTCTTTACCAAAAGGAGAGGAAGAATATGCAAATAAAATAAAGGAAATAGGAAAAACCGAAGAATACAAAACATTTGCCAACGAAAAATTCAGACCTGCCGAAATTGCTTCTTCAGACATAGGAAACATGTATACCGGCTCTATTTTTATGGGACTGTTTTCCACTTTGTATTTTCATCATAAAAACAATACGGAACTTACCGGTAAGAAATTCGGATTTTTGGCTTATGGAAGCGGTTCTAAATCGAAAGCTTTTGAAGGCACCGTAGAAGAAAACTGGAAATTGCAAACGGAAAAACTTCAGTTGTTTGAGACTTTAGAAAAAGCAAAACCTATTGACATTGATACCTATCATGCTCTACATAAAAAAGAATTAAAAGAACCCGTTGTAGAACCTCAAAACGAATATATTTTAGAAAAAATTGAGAATGGAAATCCGGTTCTGACCGGAGCAAGATACTATAAATTTATCAGGTAAATTTTAAGTAACTATTTAGTTACGAATCATTTACCTTAGCCCCTATATCAGTTAGAACATGACTATACAAGCATTATATTCCATTTATCTCCAGTCGGGCAAAGTAAATACCGACACCAGAAAACTGGAAAAAGGAGATTTGTTTTTTGCCTTGAAAGGTAAAAATTTTAATGGAAATCTCTTTGCAGAAAAAGCCGTTAAAAACGGGGCGCTGGCTGCTGTAGTGGATGAAACGGAATTTGCCGATCCGGAAAAAGGAATTTTTTATTTTGAAGATGGTTTGGCTGCTCTTCAGGATTTGGCTCGTTACCATAGGAAACAACTGAATATCCCCGTTATCGGATTAACCGGAAGCAATGGAAAAACCACCTCCAAGGAATTGATAGCTTCTGTTTTAAAGGAAAAATTCAAGGTTTTATATACTCAGGGAAATCTTAACAACCATATCGGAGTTCCTCTTACCGTTCTCTCCATAAAGCCGGAACATGAAGTTGCCATTATCGAAATGGGAGCCAATCACCAGAAGGAAATTGAGTTGTTAGCCGGAATCTGCCAGCCGAATATCGGGTACATCACTAACTTCGGGAAAGCCCATTTGGAAGGTTTCGGCGGAGTGGAAGGAGTTATCAAAGGAAAATCCGAATTATACGCCTATCTTAGAGAGTTCCACAAAACTGCTCTGGTTAATACTGATGACCCCAAACAGGTTGAACTCACTCATGATATGGAAAAAATCACTTTCGGTTCAGAAGGAACTTACTCTTTCTCCCTGATCGAGAATTCCAAACACCGTATCAGCATTATTTATGAAGGCGTAACCATCGATTCTTTTCTAACCGGAAGCTACAACTACACTAACATTTGTGCCGCAGCTTCTTTAGGGTTGCATTTTAAACTTACCCCGGAACAAATAAAACAGGGAATAGAAAGCTATTTACCTCAAAATCATCGCTCTCAGATAATAGAGAAAGAGGGTGTGGTTTTGGTATTGGATACTTACAATGCCAATCCCAGCAGCATGGAAGTTTCCCTGAAAAATTTCGCGTCTTTTGAGGGCAGTAAGGCCATTATTATTGGTGATATGTTTGAATTGGGTGAAGAATCTTTTCAGGAACACCAAAAGATCGTAAATCTGGCAGAATCGTTAAGTTTTGACTTTATTTATCTACTGGGAGAAAACTTTTTTTCTACCGTAACCCAAGGTTCCAATATTCAAAAATTTCACTCTACGCAAGATATGAAAAATTATCTTGAAAATTATAAAATATCTGCAAACAATATTTTACTAAAAGGCTCTCGTGGAATGGCTTTAGAAGAATTAATCAATAACTTGACCTAATATTTCAACCTGAATTCGGGTTTTTTACTCAATCTATTCTTTTATAGAGATAATAATCTGTTCCTGAGGGTTTTAAGCGGTATATTTTGTTTAAAATGTAATTATCTGATTTTGCGACATCTGATATATGAAATTCTTTGATCAGTTGGTAATGACTGCGGGTGGCGGAATCAACAGCTCCCTTGAACATAGGGTTATTAAACTCCAGAATGTAATTGGGTTTGAGATCTTTTAAAATGTTTTCAGTGACATTTTTTCGGTCTTTTATAAACTCCTGAGTGACTCTTTTATCCACTAAGCCCACATAGTCAATTACTTTTAATTTGGAAAAGTAAGATATATAACCCGCGGATTCCATATAAATGGTTTTATTTTTATCGGGCTCTATGCGATCTATGTAGATCCCGACATTTCGGTTATAATTCCATTCTCCGTTTCCTGTAGCGATAGAATGTACGGTTTGGTAGAGAGTTAAAGGAATACAGAATATAAGGATATAGGCTGAAACCTTGGGAACGGAAACATTTTCTATAAAAAGTAAGATTACGGGAACAAACATGAAGATCTGGGGAATCCAATAGTACCAGTCGAACCAGCTGTTTACTATTCCAAATATGGCAATTCTTATACAGGAATAGGTATAGATAATAAATAGTATAAAAGATTGCGTTTTGTTCAGTTTGTTTTTTATTTTAAACAGAGAAAATATCGACAATAGTAAAGTTATGATAAAGAATACATTAACAGAGCAAAGCTCTCTTGGGATTTTCAGCATCGAATAAAAATTGGTGTTGGAGATCATCTCTGAGATATGGTCTCCGAAAGTTTTGTTGCTTTCATAGGCTATTTTTTTGGCTACAATGGTGTTGTTAACTATTTCTCCGAAATAAAAATAGTTAAAACTCATTATTGTAAGCCCTCCCAGAATTCCTCCCAGAATAAAGGGATAATTAAGTTTTTTCTGTCTTATCCAATCATATAAAAAGGTTATAACTAAAAACAAACCTGCATCCAGTCGGGTCCAGATAATTAAAACGGGAAGTATGATAAAAGCCCATTTCTGCCTTTTGACAAGAGCATAATACAGAAAGAGCACATACAGAAAAAACAGCATGCCAAATTCCATTCCCAATATGGAAATTTTCAAAGCGGGAGGCAACAAACAGACAAAAATAATGAACAGTATTTTTGAGGTAGTATTGTTCAGTAATAAATCTGCCAGATATTTAGTTCCCAAAGTAAATAAAATACCGTTAAAAATCAACAAGGGGTAAATGAAGTAATCAGAAAACAGCAATCTGAAAAAAACACAAATCAGAACATACAAATGCGTGGTAGAGGAGGAAATTCTCTCTTCACCGTTAAATCCGTAAACGCCGTAGTCAATTATGTTCTTAGCAACTCTCCATGTGATAAAAGCATCTTCTTGTACATGCCGGGTTAATAAGTACAATAATTTGAATAGTATTACTCCTATGATGGTGATGATAACTTTATTTTTTTCTTTCATTTAAAGTTGTGTTTTTTAAAATGTAAAAATACAATAAATTGCCCTGAAAGGAAACAATAGTGGGAAATATCATTATGTAAAAGAAGCTTCAGCTCTGTTACTCATCAACGAATTCATAAGGAATAAAATAGTTAGTATCCGAGTTGAATATATTAGACATTTTATCAAAGCCTAAAGCTACGGAATTAGGCCAAAATCTCCAACTCATTAAGTATATAAAAATAACTATATAAAAATAAATTATTCTACTCATATTTTTGGGAGAATATTTTATGATCATGGCTATAAGTATAATCGAAAAATCATTATATGCGGCAGGAAGTCTTAAAGAAAAGATTATATTTCCTTTTAAAGTGTAGTGTAAGAAATAAAAGAATATAACCAGATTTCGCATTGGCATGTAGTTCTTGTCATTGGTAGTATTGATAATATAATTATCATTAAATAAAATAATAGCCAGGAATATTATTTTCACTATGTCATTTAAGGAAAAATTCCCTCCTTCCATGCCTTGGTATGAGTAATAGCCGCCAACAGCTTCGGATAAAATATCTGAAGACATGCTTGAAAATAAGCTTCCGAACAATAAATAAATTTTAAAAGGCCCTAAGATAATGGAGATAATCAGTAGAATTATACAACCTCTTGTGGATATATACATGTTTGCTATCCAATAAGCAGGGATGAAAATTATAGCGGTTTTATGGAAATAATACCCTATAAATATGCATAATAAGAATTTAAAAAGTTGTCTTCTTTCTATAAATTGGTAAGAAAATATACAAAGGGCTACCGATGCGGTCTGTCTTATATGTCCGGAATCCCCCGTGAAATAATAAGGCATGAAAAAAAACAGCAGGGACAGCATGGGATAAGGAGAGTACTTAAAATATGTGGAGGTTTTTAAAGAAACCGAAATAATTGCAAACGTTGTCAGCAAAGTAAAAAAAGGCATACGGAAGTACCCCAATACTTTAGATATTATTACATAAAAAGGCTCTATTCCCGCATCAAAGGCATCTTTCCATCTTACGTATTTATTAATTCCCATGTATAACCTGTAGTAAGGCCAGAAATCCGCTCCCTGTGCAACTCTGATTCCTGCCATAAATATAAGTACCAATACTATCAGGATATAAGGAATTTTTATTCTTGCTTTAATGTTACTGTCATTGCTGGTAAATTCCACATAACTATAAAAGGTAATAACAAGCATTATAATATAGTAAACAGGGTGCAGCATCTTATATTTTTATTATTTGTATTAAATAATAGACTATTTTTTTCATGGTAAGACTTAATAAATAGTTCTTATTGTGTCTGGTATATTCCAAAATATTTCTTTTGCTTATGCCTTCCGATTCAGTCAAAAATTTAAGTTGTTGAAACATTTGTTTTTTTACATCCGTTTTTTTTACATAAGCATAATATGCCAGAAAACAATAAACTCCTTGAAATATGACAAATTTTTCCCAATCCTGAATATACTTTTTATAAGGACTTTTAATGAAATCGTTTTTTACCAGTTCAATTGCCTTAAACATATCCGACCCCTTTGAGGTGTAATTTCTGGTAATGGAACCGGTTCTTTTAAAATATTGATAAAAATATTTATCAGTTTTCGCAACGATATTTGCCTTTAAAAATAACCGGGGAATTGTAGCCACGTCTTCGAAATGCAGCCCTTTGGGAAATTTTATAGTATCAAAAAGCTCTCTTTTAAATATTTTATTGCAGGCAAAACATTCCATTTCTCCAAAAACGGTAAAATCCTCATTAAGCATTATTTTTTCCGGAAGTTGCGGAAGTTGCGGAAAATGTCTGAAAACCCTGCCGGTTTCATCTATATTCTGAAGATTACAGAATACTATTTCCGCAGAATGTTTTTTTGCCAACGCATACATCTCTTCCATCATTTCCTTTTTCACCCAATCATCGCTGTCTACAAAAGCCACATATTCTCCCTCAGCGTGCAAAATCCCGGTGTTTCGGGCATCACTTAAACCTCCATTGTCTTTGATGATCGGTTTTATCTGAGGATATTTAGCAGAGTATTCATCTATAATTGCTTGAGAGTTGTCTGTAGAACCATCATTTACCGTAATTATCTCAATTTCCTTTAATGTCTGTTGTACAAGAGAATCCAAACATTTCCGAAGATAAGACTCTACATTATAAACGGGTACTATTACAGATATTTTATAAAGCATCAGGTATATACAATCAGGACAAATTTACATGAAATTTTCCGATTTCACATAAGCAGCTGAAAAACAATTCATGCTTTACGGAAAGGCCTGTTGTTTTTAACCTGTCTAACCGTTAGCAATAAGCTCCTGTCGGCAAAAACCGAAAAATTACAGAACCACTATTCTCGGATACCATACGATTTCATATCCTCCCAAAATTCCGTATAAGATTTCTCAACTACTTCAGGATTATCTATATTCAAAGAAAATAACAACTTCAAGGGAGTGAAACTCATAGCCATGCGATGATCATTGTAGGTTTGAATGGTTTGTCCTTCAATAAACTTTTTAAAAGGTTGTGATTCCAATGTGCTATCGGTGATTTTTATTTTTCCGCCGCATTTTTCAATCTCATTTTTAAGAGCTTGTAACCGGTCGGTTTCCTTAATTTTCAATGTTTCCAATCCGGTTATCTTTATGGGGATTTTTAGTCCAAAAGCCGTCACGGCAACCGTTTGGGCAATATCAGGACAATCGTTCATATCCAATTCGATAAAATCAGGATACGTAAAATCTCTATTTTTAGACAAGATCACTTCTCCGTTTGTAAACAAACTGTGTACTCCAAAATACGTTTGATAAATATCTACAATTCTTTTATCTGCCTGTAAGGAATTTTCAAATAAATATTTTAACCGTATTTTCAAATCTTTTCCTAAAGCGCAGAGCGAATAATGATAAGATGCGGAAGACCAGTCGCTTTCAATGACGAACTCTTGTTTTTTAATTTCAGGAACAGCGGGAATCGTAATCGTATTTTTTTCGAAAGAAGCCGAAATTCCTATATCCTTTAAGATTTGAAGAGTCATAGTAACGTAGGGAAAAGAGGTGATTTTTCCTTCTAAACAAATGCGTAATCCTTTTTCCAGTTTACTTCCGATTAAACATAGAGCCGTAATGTACTGACTACTGACGTCAGCGGAAAGACTTACGGAGTTACCCGAAAGTTTTTTTCCGTTTATTTCCAAAGGGGGAAACCCTTCATTTTCGAGATAAGAAATATGAGCGCCCAAATTTCTCAATGAGTTTACCAGAATTTCAACAGGACGTTCTTTCATGCGATGAGAACCGGTCAGAACAGTTTTTTTTCCGTCTTGTATGGAATAAAAAGCGGTTAAAAAACGCATGGCTGTCCCCGCATGGTGTATGTCGATTAATTCCTCCGCAGAAAACAACGCCCTTTGCATCAGCCGAGAATCCTGACTTTGGGAGAGGTTTTTTAATGTAAGAGAATTATGAAATAAAGCATTCAAAACCAATAAACGATTGGTAATACTTTTAGACCCCGAAAGAGTAACGGATATTTCTTTCATTTCAGCTTTTTGTTGTTTTTATGTCGTTCTTTATCTCTGTCGGTTTTAGCCTCTATTCGCTTTTGGAAAGCTTGTTCCAGATCTATTCCCGTCTGATTTGCCAAACAGGTAATTACGAAAATAACATCTGCCAATTCTCCCCCCAGATCTTTGTTTTTATCAGATTCTTTTTCTGATTGTTCCCCATATCTGCGGGCAATGATCCGGGCGACTTCTCCCACTTCTTCCGTTAACTGAGCCATATTGGTAAGTTCATCGAAGTATCGCACGCCGTATTCTTTTATCCAGTCATCGACTTGTTTCTGTATATCTTTCAGACTCATTTATGTTTACTCAAAGTTTTGAATGGTTGTTTTAATTATTTCCAGACATTCTCTCAGTTGGACTTCGGTAATTACCAAGGGCGGAGCAAACCGGATAATATTGGTATGGGTAGGTTTTGCCAGCAATCCGTTATCTTTTAGTTTTAAACAAATCTCCCAGGCCAGGTCTTTGTAAGAAGAATTATTAATAACCAAAGCATTCAGCAATCCTTTTCCACGTACATATTCCGCTACTTTAGAGGTTTTACAAAATCCGGAAAGTTCTTCTCTAAAGACAATTCCCAGTTGATATGCTTTCTCAGCCAGTTCTTCTTCGTTTACTACCTCCAGAGCAGAAACGGCAATTGCCGCAGCCAGAGGGTTCCCCCCAAAGGTAGAACCATGTTGTCCCGGTTTAATGACATTCATGATCTCCGCATCGGAAAGCACGGCAGAAACCGGATAAGCTCCTCCTGATAGAGCTTTGCCTAGAATTAGAATATCCGGATGTATCCCTTCATAATCACAAGCCAGCAGCTTTCCGGTGCGGGCAATTCCTGTTTGCACTTCATCTGCTATGAAAAGTACATTCCGGGCTTTACATAGATCATAACAGGTTTTCAGGTATCCCTCATCAGGTACATAAGCCCCTGCCTCACCCTGTATGGGTTCTACCAGAAATCCGGCAATGTTGGGGTTTTCGTCTAACACTTCTTTCAAAGCTTGTACGTTGTTGTAGGGAATCTTGATGAATCCGGGAGTGAAAGGTCCGTAATTTGTATACGCATCACTATCTACGGAAAAAGAAACTATTGTAGTGGTTCTTCCGTGGAAATTGCCTTCGCAGACTACGATCTGAGCTTGATTTTCCGGTAATCCCTTTTTCTCGTACCCCCATTTACGGCAAAGTTTCAGTGCTGTTTCCACTGCCTCTGCCCCCGTATTCATGGGAAGTATTTTCTCATACCCGAAATATTGAGTGATAAATTCTTCATATATTCCTAAGTTACTGTTATAGAAAGCGCGGGAAGTGAGCGTTAATTTTTGAGCTTGTTGTATTAATGTGTTTATAATCTTAGGATGGCAATGACCTTGATTTACCGCAGAATAGGCGGATAAAAAATCGTAATATTTTTTTCCTTCCACATCCCACACAAAAACACCTTCTCCTTTTTCCAGAACTACCGGCAGGGGATGATAATTATGAGCTCCGTACTTATTCTCCAGTTCCATTAAATGCGATGCGGATACTTTCAATTCCATTATATCTTGTTTTTCATGCGAATTTAATTAAAATTTAAAATACCCTGAATCCGGATTAAGAAATGAAAAGAATATGAGCATGGGCAAGAAAACTGTTTATGAATTTAAAAGGTTAAATATCAAATATATAAATGGATCATCCTCTATGGGGATTAAAAAACTAAATTATGAAAATTTATCTCGTATCCTATACTATGTAAAAATTATGAGGGTGTCCCAAAAGTCGAAACACCCTCTTTTTTATGCTTTTTTCTATATTCGAGATGAATTCCGAAAAGTTGATTCTACTTTTCAGACAATTTCATTCCTATAAATCAGATGATTTCCACCTGATGTTTTTCTACCTTTACTCTCCATCCGAAAGGGTCTTCCAACTGATTCGTTTGAATTCCTACCAGCTGTTTTTTCAAAAATGCAGCATAACTCTCTTCGTCAGATAGTTGAGGGAGCTCTAGGATCTCATCTTTATATCCCACATGAGAATATCGGTTAACAACCACAGCTGTGCCGCAACCAAAAACTTCTTTCAAAGTTCCGTCTTTATAAGCCTTTACTACATCGTCTACGGAAATTCTTTCCTCCTTAACCTCAATATTATGATATTTAGCGACATTGATCAAGCTATCACGGGTAACTCCGTTTAAGATAGTCGTAGAAGTAGGAGGGGTATAGAGCGTATCTCCGATTCTGACCATTACATTCATCGTTCCGGATTCCTCAAAATATTTATGTTCTTTACTGTCAGTCCAGATCACCTGATCGAATCCTGCCTTATTTGCCAACAGGGTAGGATAAAAAGAAGCACCGTAATTTCCGGCACATTTGGTAAAACCTGCTCCACCGTCAACCGCACGGGTATAATAATCTTCAATTTTTATTTTCAGAGGTTTATCATAATAAGCGCCTGCAGGAGAAGTCATGATGGCAAAAGTATATTTATTGGATATTCTTGCCGAAAACATTTCTTCCGAAGCATACATAGTAGGTCTTATATAAAGGGATATTCCGGGTTTTGTGGGAACCCATCCCCGATCTAGGTCAATAAGCGCGTATAAACCGTCCAGAAATATTTCCGCGGAAATTTGAGGCATAGCCATTCGTTCCGCCGACTTATTAAATCGTTCAAAGTTTCTTTCCGGTCTGAATAAAAACACTTCATCATTCTGATCCTTATATGCTTTCATTCCCTCAAAAATAGCCTGTCCGTAATGAATGGACATTAAAGCGGGGGAATAGTTCATAGGACCGTAAGGCACAATAACCGGCTCTCCCCATTTACCGTTTTCATATTCACATAGCAGCATGTGGTCGGAAATATTAGCTCCAAAAGCGGAATTATTAGGATCTACCGTACTTAATCTGGAATGTTGTATTTTATTTATTCTCATCAGTTATTATAATTGGTGTTTAGCTTTCCAAAATTACTAAATAATTCATCTCAATCATGAAAAAACTATTGTAATTTTGAAGTTGATAATCAAACTTCATGTTAAAAAGACACATCATAGCTACCTCGGAAGGAACCAAAACCATACAGATCCCTGAATGGAATGAATGTTACCATTCGCAGCACGGAATATTACAGGAAGCTTTCCATGTATTTATCAACCATGGATTAAACAATATGGATTTCCCTGAAATCACTGTTTTGGAAATGGGGTTCGGAACAGGATTAAATGCCTTTTTAACGCTGAATAAAGCCTTGGAAAAAGATATAAAGATAAAGTATCATACGCTGGAAAAATATCCCGTCAGCCGGGAAGAATGGGAAGAACTGCAATATTGGGAATTATTTGATGAAAACGAATCGAAGGCGCACTATCTTTCATTACACGAAGCGGAATGGGACAAGCCGGTGGAAATCAACAAAAATTTTCAGCTGACAAAATATAAAACAGACTTTTTCGAATTAAAGAACCTTCAGATCTCAGATGTAGATCTGGTATATTATGATGCCTTTGGAGCCAGAGTACAACCTGAATTCTGGGAGGAGGAAATATTTAAACAAGTATATAACACAATGTCAACAGGAGCTTTACTAACTACTTACTCCAGTAAAGGAAGCGCACGTAGAGCTATGCAGAGCGCCGGCTTTGAGGTAGAAAAAAAGGAAGGACCTAAAGGCAAAAGAGAAATGGTAAATGCATGGAAGAAATAAGAAGAATGAATGTACGGGTGTATGCACTCCTGATACATGAAGAGAAATTGCTATTCCTGAAAGAAATGTATGCAGGAAATCAATTACTGAAACTACCCGGAGGAGGTCTGGAATTGGGAGAGGGAACAAAGCAAACTTTGGAACGGGAATTTATGGAAGAGTTGAACCTGAAAGTGATAGTAAAAGAGCATTTTTATACACAGGATTTTTTTCTTCGATCAAGATTGACACCGGATAGCCAGCTGCTCTCAATCTATTATAAGGTAGAGTGCGAAGATCTTTCAACCTTAAAAATCATAGATGAGGGAATAGCCGAAATCCTTTGGATTCCTTTGGAAGAATTGAACGTGGAAAAAATTCCCCTCCCGGTTGATAAAGTGGTAATAGAAATGTTGATGAAAAACAGGGATTAAGGAAATTTATTTATCTGTAATAAATATTCTTTCAAGCGTATAATACATTGAGCATCAAAATAATTCAGGAATAGTTGAAAACAGTTCCGGGAAAAGCAAAAACTGCTTTAAAAGTTTTGTTTTTCCAGATCTTTAAAATCAATGACTAAAAATTCTTCAGGTAAGATTACGTGAGGAAAAACGGTTTCCGCTTCTTTTTCAAACACGGAAATATCTGTATATCTGTTGGAAAAATGTCCTAAAATCAAATGTTTTACTTTTGCTTCCTTTGCTATTTCTGCTGCCTGCAAGGCTGTTGTATGTCCTGTTTTATGAGCTAATTCTCTTAAATCGTCCAGAAATGTGGCTTCATGATATAGAAGGTCTACTTCTTTTATAATGGAAATAATATCCGGATTATAGGAGGTGTCTGAACAAAAGGCATAACTATAGGAATGTTTGGGGGGAAGTGTCAGATATTCATTTTTTAAAACTTTTCCATCTCCGCAAACGAAATCTTTTCCCGATTTTAAGTTCTGATAATCACATATTTCTATTTCCGGATATTGAGAAATTATATCCATGTTAAGCCTCCTCGACCGGGTTTTTTCCTTAAACAGAAATCCGTTGGTATATATCCGATGTTTTAACGGAATAGTCCACACGCATATTTTCTCGTCTTCATAAATCAGTTCGCTTGTTTTTGACGATAATTCTGTAAAGTTCAGGTTAAAATTGCTAACACTCTCCGTTAACCGCAGCTGAGTTTCTATCAGCTCTTTTATTCCTTTCGGACCATAAATATTCATAGTCTCTTTTCTGCCTAATAACCGGAAAGAAGACAATAATCCTACTAATCCGAAAACATGATCTCCATGTAAATGAGAGATAAATATATGATTGATTCTTGAAAACTTGGCATGAGCTTTTCTCAACTGAATTTGGGTTCCTTCTCCGCAATCTATAAGGAAATATTTGTTGCGGGCGACCAGCAACTGAGAGGTTGAGTTGGAACGTGTGGTAGGTATTGCCGAGTTAAAACCCAGAATGGTAAGTTTCATATTTAAATAGTATTAAATTTCCAAAGGATCAGAAATATCTGAAATAATCAGGCTATAAAAATAAATCATTTTTTAGTTTGAAAAAAATTAATCTTGTAGGTTTTCTTTTTTGTAAACCCTTAGAGCCTGTTTAAATTTTATTAAATAAAATTTAAACAGGCTCTAATGTTTTCATCCTCAACATATGTGGAACACCCTTAATGCCTTCTTCTAACAACTGAATGTAAATTAGAAAGAATACATAATCAAGCACTTATATTAGATTTATTTAAATCCGGCTTTGCCATTCATTCTATAGCTCAATGCTTCTGAAGGACATTTTTTTATTTGTGCAATTAATTCTTCGGTAGTTGCATTTTCTATCTTAATCCAGGGTTTTTCCTTAGGGTTGTATACCTGAGGCAAGGTGCGCACACATATCCCCGAGTGTTCACAGATCTCCGGTTGCCAGATAATTGTTAATTCTCCATTTGAATATTCTTTTTTTATACTCATGATAGGTTAATTTTTAAATATTAATTCCTTTTTTTACTAATCGCTTCCAATCAGGATGTTTTTGAATATATCCGGCAACAAAAGGACATAAAGGAATCACCTTCAATTCTTTTTCTTCTATATCTTTCAGTACCTGCTCTACCAGATCGGAAGCTATGCCTCTTCCCTCCAATTCCCGAGGAACTTCCGTATGGGGTAAATAAATTTCATCTCTTACTTTTATGTATTCTATTTTAGGCGTAAATCCTTCTATGTGGAACTCGTATTGATGTTTTTCCGCATTATCAACCAATTTGTAATTACTCATAAGTTTTTATTTATATGTTATTGTATGATAGTTCTTAAACATCAAAATTCCAGCCAAATTTAAGAGCCTGTTTAAATTTTATTGCGATTATTTTTTAATGCTATTTTAGAGATGGATTTTTTGCTTTTTATTTGAAGATTTAGCGGGCTAAATCAAGAAGAAAAAGTGAAAAAGACG
>JAISMV010000117.1 GCA_031276535.1 Flavobacteriaceae bacterium | reverse complement strand
ATTGCGATTATTTTTCATTGCTATTTTTGAGATGGATTTTTTGCTTTTTATTTGAATATTTAGCGGGCTAAATCAAGAAGAAAAAGTGAAAAAGACGCTCAAAAGAGCTTAAAAAGAATGCAAAATATAATTAGAACCTAAAAGTAAATATTTGAATAAAATTTAAACAGGCTCTTAAATCTTAAACCTGAATTCGGATTAAACAAGATAGGGAAAATTACGAATTGACTATTTCCTCATCAATAAAACGTAGTATTTCATCCGTATTAAGATAATCAAACCAATGTATTGTTTTGTCTTTTCTATACCAGGTAAGCTGCCTTTTTGCATATCTTCGGGTATTCTTCTTTATTTCTTCAATCGCATGATCCAGAGAGATCTTTCCATCCAGATATTCGAATAATTCCTTATATCCCACTGTTTGTAAAGCATTTTTATCCCGATAAGGAAGTAAGGAACGAACTTCTTCCAACAATCCCTGTTCCATCATCAAATCCACTCTCTGGTTAATTCGTTGATAAATAATCTCCCGAGGGGCTGTTAACCCGATTTTTACTGAGGTGAAATTTCTTTCCTTAATCTGATTTTTCCTGAACGAACTGTACGACTTTCCCGTGCCTTCATAAATCTCCAAAGCCCGAATAATACGGGAGGGATTATATAAATCTACCTGAATATAATATTCCGGATCCGCTTTTTTCAGTTTCTCCTGCAAGAATTCTATGCCTTTTTCCTTATGCTCCCGAATCAACCGGTCTTTGATTTCGGGGTTAATGTCCGGAAATTCATCCAAGCCTTCATTAATCGCTTTTTCATATAATCCCGAACCTCCCACCATAACCAGACGATCATAAATTTCAAAAAGTTCCGAGATTTTTTTCAAAGCATCTTTTTCGTATTCTCCTACGGAATAATCCTGTTCAATGCTGAGATTTCCTATAAAATGATGCGGAACGGAAGTTAGTTCTTCCTGAGTGGGAAAGGCGGTTCCTATTTTCATTTCCCTGAAAAACTGCCGACTGTCACAAGAAATAATTTCCGTGTCCAGATGCCCGGCTAATAAAATAGAGAGAGAGGTCTTACCGATAGCAGTAGGACCTACGACAGATAGTAAAATTTTCCGGTTTTTATTCAATAAGACGTATTAAATGATTTCAGGTTATTATTTCAAAATCTGATCCTTACCGCACTTACAGCTTGTTCCTCCGTCACAGTTCTTTTTTCCGGAATAAAAAGTATCTTTAAATAATTTGATTATATATCCGACTGCTACGATAAGAGTAACGGCTATAAATGCGTATTGTATATAAATGTTCACTTTTTAATTCATTTAGATTTGTTCCATACAAAGGTACTATATTTCCTTCTAATTATAACCTTAACGAATCCTTACAATTTATTATAATGTATTACTTCTAAAAAAAACTTATTTTTGTACAAATTTAGCGGTTTTTAATTATGTTTAGCAAAAAAGAAGACGAAGAACACGAACATCATTCCAGTGCGGAATATACACCTATCCGCCCGGATGCTTTTGATCTGCCGGTAGAGGCAAAGCAAGAAGCCATTCGGAAGCATTTTGCGGAGATCATGCATATTTTAGGATTGGATATGAACGACGACAGCTTAAAAGATACCCCAAAAAGAGTGGCAAAAATGTATGTAAATGAAATATTCGGAGGACTTTTACCGGAAAATAAACCTCAAATATCCACTTTTGAAAACAGTTATAAATACCGGCAAATGCTGATAGAAAAAGATATTGCGGTCTATTCCACCTGTGAACATCATTTCCTCCCGATCATCGGAAAGGCTCATGTCGCGTATATTTCCAACGGTAAAGTAATAGGATTATCCAAAATAAACCGCATAGTGGATTATTATGCCCGTCGTCCTCAGGTGCAGGAACGATTGACCCGTCAGATCGTTGAAGCTATCAAGGAAACCCTTAATACCAAAGATGTAGCCTGTGTCATTGATGCCAAACACTTATGTGTAAACTCACGCGGGATAAAAGATTACAACAGCAGCACTGTCACTGCCGAACTTAGCGGAATGTTCAGAAATAATCCGACCACAAGAAAAGAATTTTTACATTATATAGGGATAGATTCACATTTCAAAATTTAAAAAATTAAAGTGAGAAAATTAAAATATAAAACTTCAAAACTTTATAAAATATGGAAGTTCCGAATTTACCTAAATCAAAAAAATTTTGAACTAATATAATGCGTACATATCAAAATAATCAAATAAAAATATTCAATTCCCTGCATGGGAAAAAGGAGGATTTTATCCCTCTACATAAAGGATTTGTGGGAATATATGTCTGCGGACCTACCGTGTACAACAAAGTACATCTGGGAAATTGCCGGACTTTCTTATCGTTTGATGTAATGACCCGCTATTTTCGTCATTTAGGCTACAAAGTCCGCTATGTGCGCAATATCACGGATGCTGGTCATCTACTTGATAACGATGAAGATAAAATATTAAAACAATCCGTATTAGAAAAAATAGAACCCATGGAAGTGGTTCAAAAATATACGTTGGACTTTCACAAAGTGTTGGAACAATTCAATCTTTTACCTCCGGATATTGAACCTACCGCCACCAGTCATATTGTAGACCAGATTGAGCTCACCCGGGAACTGCTGCGGAAAGGACTGGCTTACGAAGTAAACGGTTCCGTATATTTTGATGTTATCAAATACAACATTGAAGGAGGAAACTATGGAAAGCTCAGCGGGAGAAAAATTGAAGATATGATTGCCAATACCCGTGATTTAGACGGACAGGGTGAAAAGAAAAATCCTCAGGATTTTGCTCTATGGAAAAAAGCTTCTCCTGAACATATCATGCGTTGGCCTTCCCCTTGGGGATATGGTTTTCCGGGCTGGCATCTGGAATGTACCGCTATGAGCACTAAATATTTAGGGAAAAAATTTGATATTCACGGAGGAGGAATGGACTTGAAATTTCCTCATCATGAATGTGAAATAGCCCAAGCTAGAGGAACTTATGGTGAAGAGCCTGTAAAATATTGGATACATACCAATATGCTCACCTTAAATCGGCAGAAAATGAGCAAATCTACCGGAAATACCATTTTACCGGAAGAACTCTTTACCGGAAATAATACCTTTTTCGAAAAAGCGTTTCATCCTGTTGTTGTTCGGTTTTTCTTCCTGCAGGCACACTACCGGAGCGTACTGGATCTATCCAATGAAGCGGTGGCATCTGCCGAAAAAGGGTTTTTCCGTTTAACCTCCGCCATTGAAAAATTACCGTCAATTCAGGCTTCGGAAACTTCGAGTTTTAACGTTCAGGAATGGATTTCTAATTGCTATGAAGCATTAAACGACGATTTCAACACACCGATATTAATTGCGTATCTGTTTGATGCCGCTAAACTTATCAATAATCTGGAATTGAAAAACGAAACCCTCACCGATTCTGATCTAGAGGAATTAAAACAAGCCGTTCATGCTTTCTTCTACGACATTTTAGGACTGGAATTGCTGTCGGATAGTTTAAATGATAATCGTAAAATAGATACCGTTATAAAAATTCTTATTGATCTAAGAAACAAAGCCCGACTGGAAAAAGACTGGGCTCTGTCTGATGAGATCCGTGACCGGCTTTTGGAATCAGGAATTATTCTCAAAGACGGAAAAGAAAGTACAACGTATGAGATTGAATAAATTTTAGAATTTACGGGTAAATTTCCCTTTATACAATACGGTTCGATCTTAATTCCGATGGTAATAAAAACGGCTTAAACCCAAAATTACGAATTGAAAATAACTTTTTTCGGAATTTGGGTTTAAATCAAATATTAAACCGAAATTTTGTACGTCAAGAGAAAAAACCGCTAAAATATTCACCGGTTAAGTTGTTAAAAAAATGTGAAATTTTTTGTGGAATTTTAGCGTAAATCAATCAACCCAAACTTTCTAAAGTTTCCTTACGGTAAAAAATCTTCTTTAGAGCCTGTTTAAATTTTATTGCGATTATTTTTTATTGCTATTTTTGAGATGGATTTTTTGCTTTTTATTTGAAGATTTAGCGGGCTAAATCAAAAAGAAAAAGTGAAAAATACGCTCAAAAGAGCTTAAAAAGAATGCAAAATTATAATTAGAACCT
>JAISMV010000092.1 GCA_031276535.1 Flavobacteriaceae bacterium | reverse complement strand
ATTCGGAAACAAGTCGGCAGGCTTTATGGTTTCTAATAAACTCGGATTTAAACGCGAAATACAAGTTTAGAGTTAATATAAATGAAATCATCTGAAAATAATTTAATAAATTTGTCTCGTTAACGTTTTAAAAGAATATTATGTCTTACGGATTATTAAAGGGGAAAAAAGGAATTATTTTTGGAGCGCTGGATTCCAATTCTATCGCATGGAAGGTTGCAGAACTGGCACATGAAGAAGGAGCGGAATTTGTACTGACAAACGCTCCGGTTGCGCTTAGAATGGGAGAACTCAATGCTTTAGCAGAAAAAACAAGCTCTGACGTAGTTCCGGCAGATGCTACTTCTATGGAAGATCTGGGAAAACTCTTTGATCACGCCCTTGAAAAGTTTGGTAAATTAGATTTCATACTGCACTCTATAGGGATGTCTATTAACGTCAGAAAAGGAAAAGATTACACAGATATTAACTACGACTGGCTAGCCAAAGGATGGGATATTTCTGCGGTTTCTTTTCATAAAGTGATGAAATCCGCATGGGATAAAGACGCCATGAATGAGTGGGGAAGCATTTTAGCTCTCTCTTACATTGCGGCACAAAAAACTTTCCCCGGATATAACGATATGGCAGACAACAAAGCCTATTTGGAAAGCATTGCCAGAAGTTTCGGGTATGAATGGGGAATCAGGAATAAAGTGCGGGTAAATACCATATCTCAGTCGCCCACACCAACCACAGCCGGACAAGGGGTAAAAGGATTCGGAGGTTTCATCGAATTTGCAGAGGACATTTCTCCTTTAGGGAATGCTACTGCCGATGATTGCGCAAACTATTGCATTACGTTATTTTCCGACCTGACCAGAAAAGTAACCCTTCAAAATCTGTTTCACGACGGAGGATTCTCCAATGTCGGTGTAAGTGAAAAGGTAATGAAACGATATGGAAAGTAAATTTTTATATAACAAAAAGGAGGCTTTATCGCCTCCTTTTTTTATACCGTCAGAGCTTTAACGTCTTTATTTTACTATCGTTAATGTTGAAATATTTTATGACCGCATCATAATCGTTATAATCTACCGGAGGCGCAACGCCTTTTGATTGTGGGAAATAACCGGGTATTATTACAATCCTGAACGTTTGGTCTGTGAGATATTCCGGAGTAAGAGCTTTAATATTATAATCTGCATCTACATATATCGAAAAATCTTCTTTACTAAAGTCAAAATTATAGCTCACCACACCCTGTGTATTATAATAAGTGCTTGGCAATAATTCCCAAACAGGTTTTTTGCTATCTGTTTCCCCTCTTTGTCTGTAAACTAACAACTGATCGGAATCATAATCAAGAGTAAAGTTCTTCCTGAAATAATAAGACAATGTATCTTTCGCTTCCTTTGGGGCGAAATTTCCAATAGATAAGTCAAGCTCATAAACTTCAGCAATAGTATCATAGTCTACATAAACAGGATAATTATCATCGTCATCATCGCTGCAACCGGTAAAGACAAGACCGAAACCCAGCATCAATACTAATAGAGAAATAAGTTTTTTCATAAGTTTTTATTTTAAAAAACAAAGGTATTATTATTTTTTTATACTATGGACAAATGAAACGGAATTAGGTTTAAAAATCGCTTCTTTACAAGACAAAATGCAAAAAAATGATTCTAATACCTAATTTGGAATTAGATTTTGCCGAAATTTATCTGTTGTTTGAAAAAACTATGAGTTCGGATTAAGCACAAGCCTATAGCAATTGAGTGGATTAAACCTATGATGTATAAAACGGTGTTTCCGAATAAGAATACCCTATACCATAAAGATACGAAATTTTCGCGTTTTCACCAAATGTTTCCCCTGTTTTTCTACAACATTTTCTTAATTCTTAACCCGAATACAGGTTAATACAGGTTATATTACATCAATATATAAGGCGCTCTATAAATGCATAATATTTTGTATATTAACGAGTTATTGCTGTAATATTGTATCATTTGCTATGAAATGCAAGAAGGTCACTAATAAATCCACATTTTATTTGTATATTCGCTCATTAATTTTCGCAGGTAGAAAAAAATGAGTAAGAAGTTTCGGGAATATAAAGGATTAGACCTAAATAAGTTTGCTGATGAAATTTTAGCTTTTTGGAAAGAAAATAATATTTTCCGGGAAAGCATAAAATCTCGGGAAGGAAAAACTCAATACGTTTTTTTCGAAGGGCCTCCTTCCGCTAACGGAATGCCGGGCATCCATCATGTAATGGCAAGAACCATTAAAGATATTTTTTGCCGTTATCATACCCTGAAAGGAGAACAGGTTAACAGAAAAGCCGGATGGGACACTCACGGACTCCCTGTGGAATTGGGAGTGGAAAAGGAATTAGGCATAACCAAAGAAGATATTGGAAAGAAAATTTCCGTAGAAGACTACAACAAAGCCTGCAGCAAAGCCGTGATGCGCTACACCGATGCATGGAATAAGTTAACGGAGAAAATAGGATATTGGGTTGATTTGGAACAACCTTACATCACCTACGACCCTAAATACATGGAAAGTGTCTGGTGGTTGTTAAAACAAATTTACAACAAAGATCTTCTTTATAAAGGATATACCGTACAGCCGTATTCTCCCAAAGCCGGAACAGGACTCTCTTCCCACGAACTGAGTTTGCCGGGAGCGTATAAGGATATTACGGATACCACCGTTGTGGCTCAGTTTAAAGCCATTAAAGAAAGCACGAATGTATTCCATAATATTGAAGGAAACGTCTATTTTCTTGCATGGACCACCACCCCTTGGACTTTGCCTTCCAACACGGCTTTAACAGTAGGCGCTGCTATTGATTATGTTTTGGTAAAAACTTTCAACCAATATACATTTGAACCGATAAATGTTATTCTTGCCAAAGAATTAACAGGAGCACAACTGAGTGGAAAATTCATACAGGCAGAATCGGATTCTGATTTTGATAATTACAAACCCGAAGATAAAAAAATTCCGTACCGGATTATCACGGAATATAAAGGAAAAGACCTGACAGGAATCCGATATGAACAATTATTACCCTGGACATTGCCTTATGAAAATCCGGAAAGAGCTTTTGTAGTGATTGACGGAGATTTCGTAACTACGGAAGATGGTACGGGAATTGTACATACCGCTCCTACTTTCGGGGCAGACGATGCCAAAGTAGCCAAGGAACACGGTGTTCCTCCCATGTTAGTGCCGGACGAAAACGGAAATCCCGTTCCGTTGGTCAATCTTCAGGGGAAATATATTGATTCTCTTCCGGAACCGTTTCGGGGAAGGTATGTCCGATCAGAATATTATGAAGATGGTAAAGCCCCCGAAAGATCAACCGATGTGGAAATTGCCATTCTGCTGAAAACCGAAAACAAAGCTTTCAAAGTCGAAAAATATACCCACAACTATCCTCATTGCTGGAGAACGGACAAACCGATCCTCTACTACCCGCTGGATTCATGGTTTATCAGGATCACTCAAGTACGGGAACGAATGACGGAACTCAACAAATCCATCAACTGGAAACCCAAAGCCACCGGTGAAGGGCGTTTCGGAAACTGGCTTGAAAATGCCAACGACTGGAACCTTTCCCGTTCCCGATATTGGGGAATTCCTCTTCCGATATGGAGAACCGAAGATGCAGGAGAAGAAATCATTATCGGCTCCGTGGAAGAGTTGATAAACGAAATGGAAAAGTCTGTGAAAGCAGGATTAATGCATAAAAACATTTACGAAGGTTTCACAACAGGAGATTTTTCTGAAGAAAATTACAGTAAAATTGATTTACATAAAAATATAGTAGACCAGATCATCCTCGTTTCCGAAAGCGGCAAGCCGATGAAACGGGAAAGCGACCTGATTGATGTCTGGTTTGATTCCGGATCCATGCCGTATGCTCAATGGCATTATCCGTTTGAAAATAAAGAATTGATCGATGATCGGGTTTGTTTCCCTGCTGATTTCATTGCGGAGGGAGTAGACCAGACCCGCGGTTGGTTTTATACCTTACATGCCATAGGAACCATGGTTTTTGATGGTGTTGCCTTTAAAAATGTAGTTTCCAACGGGCTTGTTCTGGATAAAAACGGAAATAAAATGTCTAAAAGTAAAGGTAATGCCGTAGAACCTTTCGAAACATTGGCTACGTACGGACCGGACGCCACCAGATGGTATATGATTTCCAACGCTCAGCCGTGGGATAATCTGAAATTTGATTTGGAAGGCATTGATGAAGTACGTCGTAAAATTTTCGGGACTTTATACAATACGTATTCTTTCTTTGCATTGTATGCCAATGTGGATGAATTTACCTATAAAGAAACCGATATTCCGTTCACGGAAAGAAACGAATTGGATCAATGGATCTTGTCCGAGCTCACCCTGCTGATAGAAGAAGTGGATCGGTTTTATGCCGATTATGAACCTACCAAAGCTTTACGGGCAATTACTACCTTTGTGATTGATAATTTAAGCAATTGGTACGTTCGGCTATCCCGAAGACGTTTCTGGAAAGGAGACTATTCCCGTGATAAAATATCCGCCTACCAAACCCTGTACCAATGTCTGATTACGGTAGCAAAATTAATGTCTCCCGCAGCCCCTTTCTATTCGGATAGGCTGTATCAGGATCTAAACGCCGTTACAGGAAAAGAACCTTTCTCTTCCGTACACTTGAGCGATTTCCCCGTAAAAGAGAAAGAAAACATGGATCATACCTTGTTGGAAAGGACTCGTCTGGCTCAACAAGTGACCAGTATGGTATTTTCTTTACGAAAAAGAGAAAATATTAAAGTTCGCCAGCCTCTTCAGAAGATCATGATACCGGTGCCGAATGAAGAAAACAGCAAAAGCAATCTGGAAGCCATCATCCCGATTATCAGGCAGGAAGTAAATGTGAAAGAAGTGCAATTATTAAATCCCAAAGAAGCTTCTGACTTGATAGTTAAGAGTATAAAGCCTAATTTCAAAGTTTTAGGTCCTAAATTGGGGAAAAATTTAAAAGCGGTTTCGGAAGAATTACAAAATTTTTCCCTTTCACAAATACAAGAGTTGGAAAAAACAGGAAAGACTTTTGTTCAAGGATACGAATTAACCTTGGATGATGTCGAAATCCGAACTCAGGACATTACAGGCTGGCTGGTTGCTTCTGATAACAAACTTACGGTAGCTTTGGATATAACGATCACCCCTGAATTAAAATCAGAAGGAATTGCCCGAGAACTGGTAAACAGAATTCAAAACCTGAGGAAAGAAAAAGGGTTGGAAGTAACGGATCGTATTTCACTGGAATTACAGGCAGACAAAGAAATAGAAAAAGCCGCAAAAGAAAATAATGAATATATTTGTTCAGAAACATTAACTCAAAACCTGACTTTTACAGATACCCTTGTTAATGGGACAGAGTTAGATGTTAATGAAATAAAAATTAAGGTTTCACTTCAAAAAGTATAATATTATGGCAGAAGACAGATTACGATATTCTGATGAAGAATTGGAAGAATTCAAAACGCTTATTTTAGATAAAATAGAAAAGGCTGAAAATGATTTAACCATGTTGAAGGAAGTTTTCGTTAACGATTTAAATAACGGAACTGATGATACATCTCCTACTTTCAAAGCTTTTGAAGAAGGTTCAGAAACTATGAGTAAAGAAAGTAATGCTCAATTGGCAGCACGTCAGGAAAAATTTATCAGAGACTTACGAAATGCTTTGGTAAGAATTGAAAATAAAACGTATGGTATTTGTAGAGTGACCGGAAAATTAATTGGCAAAGAAAGATTAAAAGCAGTTCCTCATGCAACTCTGAGTATTGAAGCCAAAAACAAGCAATATTAGGAATGAAGAAAGTCTTATGGATAACATTCATTATCCTATTGATTGATCAGGGTTCAAAAATTTATATAAAATCACATTTTCATCTGCATGAAGAAATAAAGGTTTTTGATTGGTTTTACCTGACTTATGTCGAGAATCCCGGAATGGCTTACGGAGTTCAACTGGGTGGTTTTTTCGGGAAAATAGGATTAAGCCTGTTACGTCTGGTGCTAATCGGATTAATGGCTTATTACATAAATAAATGGTCTCAAAGAGTAAATTCATGGTATTTTGTTATTCCTGCCGGATTGATTTTTGCAGGAGCAATAGGCAACCTGATCGACAGTATGTTCTATGGAATCCTATTCGATTCCGGAACGACCTATAATCACGCTATTGGAAACTGGGAGGGATATTCCGAAATCTCCAAATTAAATTTCAAAGGATATGCTCCCCTTTTCGGAGGATGCGTGGTAGACATGTTCCGATTCCCCCTGATTGACAGCTATCTGCCCGACTGGGTGCCTTTCTGGGGCGGTGAAAGAATACAGTTTTTTAACTATATCTTCAATGTCGCCGATTCCTCCATTACAGCAGGAGCCATATTTTTGGCTTTTATTTACTTTTTTAAACCTAAAGTATTTCCAAAAGAATGGTTCAAATAAATTAACCCAACCCTGAAAATCAACACAAAAAAATATATCCGTTGTTACGTCCCTTTTCAATTAATCCGTAATTGTAAATAACGTAAATTTGTGCTTTTAAATTTGAAATATGAGAGTTTTAACAGGAATACAAAGTACAGGTACTCCTCATTTAGGTAATCTTCTGGGAGCCATCATACCTGCAATTAAATT
The DNA here is from genome assembly GCA_031276535.1 of Flavobacteriaceae bacterium. Classification (GTDB taxonomy): domain Bacteria; phylum Bacteroidota; class Bacteroidia; order Flavobacteriales; family Weeksellaceae; genus Apibacter. The sequence goes on along the minus strand of JAISMV010000092.1, from coordinate 6,240 downwards.
AAGTAAAGATCCCGAAAATGAATCTTTTTTCTTTATTGCCAACCTACATTCGATGACTCAGATTAAAGATTCCGAAGAATTAAAACAAAATACCTATGAAATAGCAGCAACCTGGCTGGCCTGCGGACTGGATACTTCCAAAACGTATTTTTATCGTCAGTCCGATATTCCCGAAGTAACGGAACTTATGTGGTACCTGTTGTGTTATTTCCCATACAGCCGTCTGGCGTTGGCTCATGGATTCAAAGACAAAGCAGACCGTCTGGAGGATGTAAACTCCGGATTGTTCACCTATCCTATGCTTATGGCTGCGGATATTCTTTTATACGATGCAAATGTTGTTCCCGTAGGAAAAGATCAATTACAACATTTGGAAATGACCCGGGATGTTGCACAAAAATTTAACAACGTACACGGAGACGTCCTCGTTGTACCCGAAGCTGAAATACAAAAGGACACCATGTATGTTCCGGGTCTGGATGGAAATAAGATGAGTAAATCACGGGGAAATACGATTCAGATTTTTGCACCGGAAAAAATCCTGAAAAAACAAATTATGTCTATTGTAACAGATTCCACTCCTCTGGAAGAACCTAAAAATCCGGATACCTGTAATGCTTTTGCCATTTACAAGTTAGTGGCTTCTCCTGAAGAAACCGAAATCATGAGGAAAAACTATCTTGCCGGAGGATACGGGTATGGAAATATGAAAAAGGAATTATTTGAAGTTATTTTACGAGAGTTTCGGGAACCTCGGGAAAAATATAATTATTATATGAACAACCCTGACCTGCTGGAAAATATTCTTAAAGAAGGTGCCGAAAAAACCGGAAAAATAGCTAAAAAAACTCTTGCAAGAGTTAGAAAATCTTTACATTTCACCTAAAAAAAGATTGCAGCAAAAGAAAATTCTTTTGCTACAAACTAAACTAATTAAACTAATAACTTCAATCCTTATGAAAAAGGAGTACAATTTTAAGACAATTTATTTTCACTGGCAAATAAATTGTATGATTTGATAGGGCAAACGCATCATATTTTCAGAAAAATAAAATGGGGAGAAATACACATACTATCTTGTAAAATAGTTGTGAGTCATGAATAATTTTTATATATCATATTGATTATTACTATTTTAAATAAGTTTAATCCGGTTTTTTGTTCATGGATGGCGTATTGATTATATATTTGATATTTAGTGTCTTAAATGTAAAAATCAGAGCATTTTTTTCACAACGCAACAAAAATCCTGAAAAGGATTTGATTTTCATAACCGCAAATCAGCGACTTGCGGGAGAGGAAGACGAAAGTGCCGCACTGCCTGAAAGGCAGGACTTGGTCTTCCAAAAAGTATTGTTCATCAACATACCGTTCTCTGTTAAAAATTGACGGTATTCTTCTTCAAAACTTAAGGTATTCTTTTTCGTGTGCTTTGGGGATTCTCGGATTGCTTTGTTTTTGTGCAGAACACAAGGGGATAAAAAAGACGTGTGTAGCTCATGGTTTAATGTTTTTAGTCCTGCCTTTCAGGCAGGGAGAGTTGTTGTGTGTACATTCCGCAGATCGCTGATCTGCGGTTATGAAAATATTGCCTTTCAGGCAAAGAGTGCGCTTTACTATCTCATGATGCGTTTGCCCTGTATGATTTGATTTTTCAAAATGCGGATTCAAGCATCAAACGCGATTGGATCATTCGGGAAATACGTTCTTTTCCCATTCGGAGTTTGGGTTGAAGAGATACAGTTAACAACAACATCTTCATACGGTTCCTGTCATCCGATTCTTGAAAGCAGAATTCCCAGCCAGACACCCGCAATTCCAAGGAGTACGCTGAAAAATATATAGGAGACCATTGTGAGGTGGTTTCCGTTTTGAAAAAGTTGTAAATTTTCAGAAGAAAAAGCAGAGAAAGTGGTATACCCGCCACAAAGTCCTGTGACTAAAAACAATTTTGTATCTGTAGAAATAAATTGAAAACGTTCAGCCAGACCTATAAATAACCCTATAAAAACACATCCGGAAATATTGATCAGAAAAGTGGCCAAAGGAAATCCACCGGAATAATGTTTGGAAATACAGATTGCTGCCAAATAGCGGAGGATAGAACCTAATGCTCCGCCTGAACCCACAAAAAACAGATGTTTAATCATACTAATTCAGGTTATTATTGATCGTAAAGCAGGAACTATCAGTCTTTTAGCTAACGGTTTATAACTAAGAAGGTTCCTTTACCCAAAGGTATAAATTTTTTATCACGCCGCGTAATAATTTAATAGCATATCAGGGAATATATTTTTTGTAATTTAATCTTAACCTGTTTTAAACAATAATGCAACATTTAGGAAATATTTTTGTCGCAGTTAAAATTCAGGTGTATGAGATCCAGATCTATAATTACAGTTTTTCTATTGCTCTTTATTATAATTGTAAAATCGCAAACGGGCATCATCTCGGGAAAAGTGACGGATTCGAATGGGAAATTTTCCCTTCCGGGAGCTAAACTTTTATTAGATAAGGATAATCGCTATACGATCTCGGATGATAATGGCTATTTCGAGTTTTTAAATGTGCCGGAAGGAGTTTATGAGATCCGGGTTATTTATATAGGATATAAGACAGGAACGGTACAGGCAACGGTAACCAACGGAAAAAACACAGTAGTTACTATAGAATTGTCAGACGATACCACAGATTTAGGAGAGGTGGTGATCATCGGAGATCAGCTGAAAGGACAGGCGAAAGCCCTAAATCAACAAAAGAATAATTCAAATATAAGTAATGTCATTTCTTCCGATCAAGTCGGACGCTTTCCGGATTCAAACATAGGAGATGCGTTAAAACGGGTGCCCGGAATCACAATGCAAAACGATCAGGGCGAAGCCCGGAATATCATAATCAGAGGATTAGCGCCGGAATTAAATTCCGTTACATTAAACGGAGGAAGAATACCTTCCGCTGAAGGAGATAATCGAAACGTTCAAATGGATCTGATCCCTGCGGATATGATCTCTACTATTGAAGTGAATAAGACTCTGACTTCCGATATGGATGCCGATGCAATAGGAGGAAGTGTGGATTTGGTTACACGTGCGGCTCCCAATAAAGAACGAATTTCTTTGACCTTATCGGGAGGATACATGCCCATACGGGAAAAAGCAACCTATTCCGGTGCATTTATTTACGGGAATCGATTTTTAGATAATAAATTGGGAGTTGTTGTCAGCACATCGTATCAATTCAAAAAATACGGATCAGATAATATAGAAGCTGCCTGGTCGAAGAGCAAGAATGATCAGGAATATGTTTCTCAGTTTGATGTACGTAAGTACGATATTGAAAGAATCCGAAGAAGTTTTTCTTCTTCGTTGGACTATAAGATAGATGACAACCATACGATTTCAGCAGATATTATTTATAATTGGAGGGACGACAGGGAAAATCGTTATAGAACCATATACAGAAGCATAAAACCGGAATATGACAACGAAGGAATCATTACCGATTATACCGGCGATATTAGAAGAGAACTAAAAGGAGGAATAGATGACAGTAGAAATAAAAATGCCCGTTTAGAAGATCAGAGGATACAGAACTATGCATTAAACGGACAGCATCTGATTTCCCAAAAATTAGACTTGGACTGGAGTTTAAGTTACTCAAAAGCAAGTGAAAAAAGACCCCATGAAAGATATATTGATTTTCAGCAGAAAAGTCTGGTAATGAATGAAGATCTATCAGACCTTAATTATCCTTATATACAATCCCCCGATGAAAACATGGATGAAATGAAATTCCGAACTTTAACGGAAAATCATAATTATACGGAGGAAGAAGAATATGCCGCCAAAATTAATATCCGAATTCCCTTGTCCATCATTCCTGACCAGAAAGGCAGGTTAAGAGTTGGGGTAAAAGGACGTTTTAAAGATAAAGAAAGAGACAATATTTTTTACACCTATGACCCCGTGAACGGAATAGAAAACCTGTCTGCACTTCCTGTTCAATATTGGGACGGTCATAACTTTAATCCGGGTTCAAAATATATTCCGGGAACATTTGCTGCAAAAGAATATTTGGGAGAACTGAATCTTTCTGACCCGGCATTATTTACTTCGGCACTAAAGCCGGATGAATACCTGTCGGAAAATTACAAAGCCAAAGAACAAATACTGTCAGGATATTTCAGGTGGGATCAGAATTTTTCTGAAAAATTCCTTTTAATTGCAGGAGTGAGAGCGGAGAATACACATATAGACTATACGGGTAATTATGTAATGGACGACGATGAAACCGCTCAGGAAATAAAGAAAACGAATTCATACCTAAACATTTTGCCAAGTCTTAATTTAAAATATGATGTAAACCGGAATTTTATGCTAAGAACAGCTTTCACAACGGCTTTAGCCAGACCTAATTATTACGATCTGGTTCCCTACACGAGCATATCTTCCGCGGATATGACAATTTCGGTAGGTAATCCGGATCTGGAGGTAACCTATTCCTACAACTTTGATTTTATGGGAGAATATTATTTTAAATCCGTAGGGATAATTTCAACCGGATTTTTCTATAAAAACCTTAACGACTTCATATATAAATACAGGAATATGAGCTATACCGCGGATAACTTTTCAAAAGATTATCCCGGTATTGCCAACCCCATGCCTAAAGGAGAAAATTGGGTGTTTACACAATCTAAAAATGGAGACGATGTAGATGTATACGGGGTGGAAGTAGCTATACAGAGAAAATTGGATTTTTTACCAACGGAATTTTTACGGAATTTTAGCGTTTATTTAAATTATACCTATACACATTCTAAGGCAAAAGGCATAACAAACAGTGACGGAGTGGAAAGAAAGAATATGGAGCTGCCCGGATCTGCCCCTCACATGGTAAATGCCTCACTTTCCTGGGAAGACAAACGCTTCTCTGCCCGAGTTTCATTGAATTATACTTCAAGCTATCTGGATGTGTTAGGCGCCGATGATTTTACGGACAGTTATTACGACCAACAGTTTTTTTTAGACGCGAATGCCTCTTACAAAATAACACCGAAATTCCGGATATTTGCAGAAGCTAATAATTTAACCAATCAGCCTTTACGTTATTATCAGGGAGTAAAAAACAGGATGCAGCAATTAGAATATTATAAATTATCTTTTAACTTTGGGGTGAAATACGACTTTTAAAATTAAATCACCATGAATATAAAAAAAGGATTATACAGATTAGTAATTTTTCTGATTTCAATACAAATCGGTTTTGCACAGCAAAACCTGAACGAATTAACAAAAGATCATTTTAATTTCTACATAGCCAATGATCTGGGCAGAAATGGGTATAACGAGCAGAAGCCCGTTGCCGAATTGATGGGAAAGCTTGCGGAAGATATTGATATAGAATTTGTAGCAGCGCCGGGAGACGTTCATCATTTTGACGGAGTTGCCAGTGTAAACGATCCCTTGTGGATGACTAATTTTGAATTAATATATTCTCATCCTGAATTGATGATAGAATGGTTTCCATTGTTAGGAAACCACGAGTATAGAGGAAACACACAGGCAGTTTTGGATTACAGCAAAGTAAGCCGCCGTTGGGTAATGCCTTCAAGATATTATACACAAGTATACTCTTTAAATAATAACGAATCTATACGGTTGGTCTATATAGACACTACACCCTTGATTGATAAATACAGAAACGACTCCGGCAAGTATCCGGATGCAGTGAAACAGGATAAGGAATCTCAATTACAGTGGCTTGATACCGTACTGAAAAATTCTAAAGAAAAATGGAAAATAGTGATCGGGCATCATCCGATCTTTGCAGAAACACCCAAAGATGACAGCGAAAGAGCGGATATGCAAAAAAGAGTAGATCCCATACTGAGAAAATACAAAGTAGATATGTATGTATCAGGGCATATTCATAATTTTCAGCATTTAAAGATCAGAGGTTCGGATATTAATTATGTTGTAAACTCTTCTGCCTCTAAAAGCAGAAAAGTAAAACCTGTGGAAGGAACACAATTTTGCAGTCCGGAAGCCGGCTTTTCAATAGTTTCCGCTAATTCGGAAGAGCTCCGTTTATACTTCATCAATCCTAAAGGTGAAGTTATTCATACAATTACCCATAAAAAGTAAGATAAATCCGCAAAGCATTATCCTGCTAAATTAATTTTTATGTTATTGATATTTCTACCGAAGACAAATTTGTTCAGGTATTGAATAGTAGCTG
>JAISMV010000035.1 GCA_031276535.1 Flavobacteriaceae bacterium | reverse complement strand
TGGGCATAACCTAATGGGGTAGTTAGTGTAAATACACCCAATAAAAAAAATAACTTTCTCATAAACTTCAGTTTAAAGTAATAATCTCTATTTAATTTTTCAGTTTTACTTCTCATTTTTTCTTGTATTTAAAAATTTATCTTATTTCCAACCTCTCCAGAGCATTCCTATTTACTTTTCCCCGATAGTTTATTAAAGTTTTTTAGTGTGTTTTTTGTGTCTTAACTAAATTTAATTAGCAGACAAAACAACACCCTTTCGTTTATACTCTTTTTTCTATACTAATCCAAAATTATATTTTAAAAATCAATCTGTGGTTATTTGACTTCATATATTTACATTGACCTATTCACTGAATGGGTTAAATAAAATTATTTTTCTCATAATGAAATAAAAAACGGGATTTAATTTTTAAAACAAAACTCTCAGCTAGGTATAAGATTCAAATAATTAATAAAAATATTTAAAATAAGCTGGAAAGCATATAGGTGTTATACTCAAAATTTTAGCAAAGGTATGAAAAAAATATTTAATAAAAAAAATTATGATGATTTTTTTTGAGAATTCATTAAAATTGCAGGAAAATGTATATCTTTTTTCGGAAAAATAATATAAAATATAAGTTTATCATGTAATATGTTCGTATATTATATTTATTTTTTTAACGTTTTTAAATATTTATTGTAAATATTAAAATATCATGAATTTTGGGTTAAGTACAAGCTAAAAGTAATTGAATATAATATATTCTTTCAATAATTTTAAAAGGTTTTTTATCGGAAATAAGCTTTAAAATTTTGAAGCGGTTGATTTCAGGCTTTAAATTCTTTACAAAAATCATCTGCGTTTGCAAAAATTCCTATAATCCGGTTTTTTGTTTATAGGCGGTATTATTGATTATGTGTTTGTTATTTAGTATTTTAAATATGAAAATCAGGGCATTTTATGCAATTTTTTAACTGCTTGACCCGAGGTTATAAATGAATATTTTTTCCTGACTTGTTCTTTTTAGTTCGGTAGGAATAATTTTGCAGTGAGGAGTTTCATTTTCCCGGAAGGTTGAGCTTTTACCATTAGGGTTTTATGGGTTATAAGATCTAGGATTTTTTCACAACGCAGTAAAAATCCTTTCAGGATTTGATTTTCATAACCGCAAGTCAGCGATTTGCGGGAGAGAATGACAAAAGAGTCGCGCTGCCTGAAAGGCAGGACTTAAATGTTTTAAAAAGACTTTTTGTTGTTTTGACATCGTATTACCTAGACTGCTTTTGCCTTTCAGGCAAAGAGTGCGCTTTAATATTTCATGATGCGTTTACCCTGATCCGTTCGGCAGACTCTGAAGAAAGAACACAAATAAAAAACGGCTGTCCGGTTAACCGGACAGCCGTTCTATCATTTTTTTAGAAATAGAAAACTTTTTTAGAGCCTGAAAATAAATATTTGAATAAAATTTAAACAGGCTCTTATATTATAAAACGCTCATTTCATGCAAAACATTATTCATGGCTCTTACTGCTTCTGCAGAGGCTTTGAATTTTGCTTTTTCTTCATCGGAAAGATCCAGCTCAATAATTTTTTCTACTCCGTTTTTGCCTAATACTACAGGAACTCCGATACAAATATCGGATTCTCCGTATTCTCCTTCCAAATAAACAGAACAAGGAATTACTTTTTTCTCATTTCTGATAATGGATTCAACTACGGCAGCTCCTGCAGCTCCCGGAGCATACCATGCGGAAGTTCCTAATAATTTGGTCAGGGTAGCTCCTCCTACCATAGTATCAGCCGCTACTTTTTCCAACTTGTCTGCATCCAGAATTTTAGAAAAAGGCACTCCCTGAAAGGTAGCCAGACGAGTAAGAGGAATCATGGTGGTGTCTCCATGCCCTCCGATTACAGTAGCCTGAATATCATGTTGAGAAGCTCCGCTTGCTAAAGATAAATAGGTTTTGAATCGGGAAGAATCTAAAGCCCCTCCCATTCCTATAATTCTGTTCTTAGGCAATCCTAAAGATTTTAATGCCAAATAGGTCATGGTGTCCATTGGATTGGAGATTACAACTAAAATGGCATCAGGTGAATATTTTAAAATATTGGAAGCAACATCTTTTACAATTCCTGCATTGATTCCGATTAGCTCTTCGCGTGTCATTCCCGGCTTTCTCGGAATTCCGGAAGTAATCACCGCTACATTGGTTCCTGCTGTTTTGGAATAGTCATTAGTGCTTCCGGTTATTTTGGTATCAAACCCTAAAAGAGAGGAAGTTTGAGTCAGGTCCAATGCTTTTCCTTCAGCTACTCCTTCTTTAATGTCAACAATTACTAATTCGTCAACGATTTCTTTTCGCGCAATGTTATCAGCACAGGTAGCTCCTACAGCTCCCGCACCTACTACAGTTACTTTCATATTTTATTTATTTTTTGTTGTTAAAATTTTATTCAAATATAACGGTTTCTTAGTTAATAAGGAAATATCCGTCCGTATTTTTTTCAAAAAGATAAATTTTGTTTGTTTTTAGGAAATTCGTTGAATTTCCGACAGTTTCCTGAGTGATAAAAAAAGTATTCAGGTCAAAAAGTCGGGAATAATTAAAAAAGATAATAGTTTATCCGGTTTATTCTTTAATAAATTTAGATCAGGTATCTGACAAAAATTGAGGAACATTTGTTTATAACTTTACTTCCTTGCTATCGGAACAAACAATGATTAAAAAAGAAAGGCTGTCCAAGAGTGGACAACCCCTTTTTGATAAAACTACCGATTCTTCCCGAAATTCATGAATTAGCTCAGAATAGCCGGGACGGGATGGTGTTTTTTAAGCGATAGTAATATTTTTGTCTAAGTATACATCCTGAATAGCATTCAGTAATTCTACTCCGTCTTTCATAGGTTTTTGGAAAGCTTTTCGTCCGCTTATTAGTCCCATACCTCCGGCACGCTTATTGATAACCGCAGTGATAACCGCATCTTTAAGGTCGGATTCTCCGTGTGATTCCCCTCCGGAATTGATGAGTCCGATTCTTCCCATGTAGTTATTAATGACTTGATATCTGCATAAGTCAATCGGGTGATCCGTAGTAAGTTCGGAATACATCTTGGAATTTGTTTTTCCGAATTTTATTGCCGGAAATCCTCCGTTGTTGGTAGGTAATTTTTGCTTGATAATATCGGCTTTTATGGTAGCTCCGATATGATTAGCCTGTCCGGTTAGATCCGCAGCTGCATGATAATCAACTCCCTCTTTTTTGAAAGAATCGTTTCTCAGGTAGCACCATAGAACGGTTGCCAGACCTAACTCATGGGCATATTCAAAAGCTTCCGCAATTTCTATGATTTCTCTTCGGCTGTCTTCCGCACCGAAGTAGATGGTAGCGCCTACAGCTACAGCTCCCATATCCCAGGCTTCCTTTATGGTTCCGAATAAGATCTGTTGCGGTGTGTTGGGATAGGTTAATAATTCATTGTGATTAATCTTCACAATAAAAGGGATTTTATGAGCATATTTTCGTGCTACTGCCGCTAATACTCCATAGGTAGAAGCCACTGCATTACAACCCCCTTCTATTGCCAGCCTGACAATATTTTCGGGATCAAAATACAAAGGGTTTGGAGCAAAAGAAGCTCCGCCGGTGTGCTCAATACCTTGATCTACGGGAAGTATGGAAACATATCCGGTGTTTGCCAGCCTTCCGTTTCCTAAGATAGTTTGTAAACTTCGCAAAGTTTGAACATTTCGGTCGGAATCAGACCAAATATCATCAATAGTTGATGGAGAAGGAAGATGAAGTAATTTTTTATCTACGGTTTTACTGGTGTGTTTTAGATAAAAATCAGCCTGATCGCCCAATAATTGTACTGTTTTTTCTTGTGCCATAATTAGAATAATATTTGTGATTATAGTGGTTTCTAAAGTAGGTAAATATATTGTATTGTCAAAATAAAGTTGAATTTATTAGGATTCTTTTTTTAATTATTTTTATTAAATACCAAAAATACAGATCGTTAAGCTGTTTAATTGCGTAAACTATCGGAGAATATTTTGTAATGAACATAGTTTTACGATTATATGCCGGATAAGGATTAATGGATTGCCCTATATCATAAAAATACGAAATTTTTTTCTTTTCTCCAAATTTAGGAACTCTTTTTTAGAAAAATTCGTATTTACTAAATTAAGATCATTCCTCAATTTTTTTATTTATTGCTTAAAGATCAGGGTATTACAATCCGTTTTTTTGAGCTTTATCATAGGCTCAAAAAACTTCGTAAAATCTTTTCTCCAATGCCTGCCGACTTTTCAGGGTGAAATTGAGTTGCATAGAAGTTATCTTTTTGCAGTGCAGCACTGAACGGCAGGATATAGTCGCATTTTGCCGTGGTTTCCTGACACAGATCCACGTAATAGCTGTGAACGAAATATACATCGTCATTTTCTTCGTTGTTTTCAAAAATTTTTCCTTTCAGATCGTATATATTGTTCCATCCCATATGAGGAACGATTCCGGTATTCGGAAACTTTCTGACCTTAGCTTCAAAAATGTTCAGGCAATCGGTATCACCTTCTTCGGAGTGATTGCACATTAACTGCTGTCCCAGACAAATTCCCAGAAAAGGCTGCGTGAGCGATTTAATAAGCACGTCCAGATTTCTCTCCCGAAGATACCGCATAGCCGTTCCTGCTTCTCCCACACCGGGGAAAATTACTTTATCCGCCTGTCTTATCAGATTTTCGTCATCAGTAACCACCGATTCTACCTGAAACCGGACTAAGGCATTTTGTACTGATTTTATGTTTCCTGCATTGTATTTTATAATTGCAATCATAATTTTAGTTGTAAGAAATACTATTATTTTTTTCCTGTTGATGAGAGTGAAAAGTTGTGCAAACTATGGGCCTGTTTAAATTTTATTCAAATATTTATTTTTAAGTTCTAATTATATTTTGCATTCTTTTTAAGCTCTTTTGAACGTCTTTTTCACTTTTTCTTCTTGATTTAGCCCGCTAAATCTTCAAATAAAAAGCAAAAAATCCATCTCAAAAATAGCA
>JAISMV010000108.1 GCA_031276535.1 Flavobacteriaceae bacterium | reverse complement strand
TGGAAAACATCCGCGAAGAAATTTTAAAAACAGATATTAATACCTTGACGCCTATAGAAGCACGAATGAAACTCAATCAGATGAAAAAAATGATCGGAGGCTACACACACTGACCTGCTCCCTAAAAAATAACCAGATTCGGGTTAACAGAAAATTTCGGAGATAACCTGTGTATATATAAGAGCCTGTTTAAATTTTATTCAAATATTTATTTTTTGGTTCTATATATTTTGCATTCTTTTTATGCTCTTTTGAGCGGCTTTTTCACTTTTTCTTCTTGAATTAGCTCGCTAAATCTTCAAATAAAAAGCAATAAATCCATCTCAAAAATAGCAATAAAAAATAATCGCAATAAAATTTAAACTGTCTCTAAAGATAGTGAAAATTAATTCTCCAACAGGTGTTTTGTGATAAAATCTTTTTCCGGAGTCCATCCCCGGGCAGGAGAATATTCCCTTCCATAAAAAATAATCTGGAGATGAAGACGGTTCCATAGTTCTTTAGGAAATAACCGTTTGGCATCCTTTTCTGTCTGTTCTACGTTTTTTCCGTCAGAGAGTTTCCAGAGTTTCATTAACCGGTGAATATGAGTATCTACCGGAAAAGCAGGATGTCCAAATCCCTGACTCATAACAACGGAAGCCGTTTTGTGTCCCACTCCGGGCAAAGCTTCCAGTTCTTCAAAAGTGGAAGGAACCTCCCCATTATATTTTTCCACCAGAATATTCGCCAGTTTATGAATATTTTTTGATTTGGTATTAGACAAACCTATTTCTTTAATATATTCCTTAATTTCCCAATCCGGTAATTCAGCCATTTTAAAAGCATCAGGAGCAATTTTATAAAGACGGGGTGTAACCTCGTTCACCTTTTTATCCGTAGTTTGAGCGGATAATAAAACGGAGATCAATAAAGTGAAAATATCCTGATACTCTAAAGGCGGTTTCGGGTTGGGATAAAGACGGTTTAACTCGGTTATAATATATTGTACCTTTTCTTTTTGTTTCATGTATATCTCCGTTGAAAATTTTTCATAAACTCTGATCGGTGTTCTTCTTCTCACGCATAAAGACTATAATAACCACAACCTGATCTGATAGTTATAATCAAAAGGAATAACTTTAAAAACAGATCAAGTATTGACTCATTCACTTTAGCCGGAAAGTTCTTTATTATGTAAGAGCCTGTTTAAATTTTATTCAAATATTTATTTTTAGGTTCTAATTATATTTTGCATTCTCTTCTTGATTTAGCCCGCTAAATCTTCAAATAAAAAGCAAAAAATCCATCTCAAAAATAGCAATAAAAAATAATCGCAATAAAATTTAAACAGGCTCTAAAAATTCTTACTTTATTTTAATCAGAAACTCCTCCTTAGGATGTCTGACTTTTGCCAGGTTAGCTAACCAGTCTTTAGCTTCGTCCCTGTATCCTAAAGGAAGAATTGTTACACTTTTCAGTCCGGCTTCTTTTAAATTCAGCAGATCATCCAATGCGTCATTATCAAAACCTTCCATAGGAGTTGCATCTACTTTCAATTCTGCCGCGGCTGCAATTGCAAATCCAAAGGAAATGTATGCCTGACGGGCAATATGATCAAAATTTACATCCCCGAAACGATTCAAATACGTCTCCTTCAAACGACCAATATATTCCTGATACGCATTTTCCGGCTGTTGCCTCCCCTGTGCTATGTGGCTGTAAATAGTATCAATTCTTTCCTCCGTATAATCGTCCCAGGCAGCAAATACCAGCAGATGGGAACATTCCGCCACTTGTCTCTGATTCATGGCAATCGGGATTATTTTTTCTTTTAACTCCTGATTGGTGATTTCAATTATTTTAAACGGCTGCAAACCGGAAGAAGTAGGCGCCAGCCAAGCTGCTTCAATGATTTGATCAATCAGGGATTGATCTACCTTTTTAGTCGGATCAAACTTCTTAGTGGCATATCTCCACTGTAATGCTTTCAATAGCTTCATTTTAATAATTTTTTAATATAATATTCGGTTTTTAATTATCTGATTTCTTTCGCCGAGAATCCGGCAGTCTTAACCTCCTTCTCTTTTTAATCCCTCTTTTTCATCATAACGGGAAAATGCATCCCTGATTCTGTATTTCTTCCTCTAATATACAAGTTTTTTGTATTATCAGTATGTTTTCAACGATCAGGAGTGTTTTTTTTACGTACAACTTACCTGAGGTAAATCGTAAGAGTACATTCCCTAAGCCCGGTACGGCGGTATGTCAGCAGGTATAGACCTATCTTTCGAAATCTTGAGAAAAACTTGTGGAGAAGATGTTTATCATCGCACGTTAAAATATATGGAATATAACATTGGTTGAGAAACAACTCATTTATTCATTCAGGATTTTTATCAATATGTCGGATTAACAATGCTAAAGTCCAGCCATTTAAAACTTTAACTCAACTTTATATATTTTCGACCAAAGTTTCCCTGTAATTAAAAAGGTATCTCCTTCCATATGGGCAATTCCGTTTAAAACAGCTTCCTCGTTGGTTTTATTTTTATTAACCAAGTCAGAGAAATCGGCTTTGGCTATAACTACTCCCGTTTTCGGATCAATCACCAGAATGATCGGATGTTCAAAAACATTAGCATAAATGTACCCATTAGCATATTCCAATTCATTTATAGAATAATAAACATGGTCGTAGCCTACCACCTCAATCTTTTTTTTCAAGGTAAAATTTTCGTCAAAAAATTTTAATTCTGCGGAACCGTCTGAAACAACAATTTCATTTCCTATGGAGGCAGCACCCCAACCTTCTGTAAGGGTCTCAGGATAAGCAAATTCCTTTTCCTGTTTCAAATCGGACACATCATAGATAAATCCGATTCTTTCTCTCCAGGAAAGCAGATAGATCTTTTTATTCAAAATGGCAAATCCTTCAGCAAATATCTTGGGATCCATTTTTACACTTTGTGTATAAGAGGTAGAGCCTAACGGGTATCTCACCAATTGAGATTTCCCGTATTGCCCTGAACTTTCGGTAATTACTCCGTTATTATAGATAAATCCCTGTGTAAATAGCTCCGGATTATGGGGGTATTCCTGAATAATTTTATAGCTTATTTCCTTTTCCTTATTTTTGGAATATACAGTAAAAGTTGCATCAATATCTTTTTTATATTTCCCGTTATAATTCAAAGTTAAAACCATGTAGTTCGAACCTAGCCGGATATTGGCAGAGTCTAATACTATTTCCTTCGTATTATAGATCTTATCATTTAATCTTATGGTAAAAGAATCTATGGTTGCATCCTCGGAACTGAATTCCAAAGGAAGTTTATCCCCCATATGCAATTTTTTGTCATCTAACCGGTCGAAATTAGTGCTGACACTGATATTTTCAGGATTCTTACACCCGATAACACCTAAAGTAATGACTAAAAGGAATAAAATCTTTTGTGATAAGACTTTCATTTTTTTCTATTTTGTTTTGGGAATATAAATTCTGTTTTTCGTTGTAGCCAGTATATAAATTCCGGCAAGGATAAAAGGCACGCTCAACCATTGTCCTGTGTTTAACCTAAACCAGTTGATATATTCTTCTCCCTGAGGCATTTTGAAGAATTCTACCACATAACGGATTCCGAAAAGAACAATTAAAAAATAGCCGAATATCCATCCCAGATATTTTTTCTTATCGGTCTTGAAATATATGTATAAGAGAGAAATAAACAACAGGAGATACCCCAGCGCTTCATATAATTGTGCCGGATGTCGCGAAACCAAATCTCCATACTCACCGGTATCCTGCTGCACAAACAAAACCGCCCAAGGCAGATCGGAAGGTTTACCTAAAATTTCAGAATTAAAAAAATTCCCGATCCGTACAAACATTCCTCCTATGGCTACCGGAATTATTATTCGGTCCAATATCCAGTAAAGGCTGCGTTTCAGGTATTTCCGGTTAAACAGATATAAAGAGATTAAAATTCCGATAGCTGCCCCGTGGCTGGCTAATCCGGAATAGCCCGTAAACTGAAAATGAGGCTGAGTACGTATAGGCAAAAAAACGGACAACGGGTCTTCCAGAAATAGTTCTTTCTGGTAAAATAAAACATGTCCTAATCTTGCGCCAAGAATAACTGCAACGATCATGTATATGAATAACGGATCTAATAATTTCTGATCTTCATTATCTGTTTTTAAAATCAACCCCATGAGGTAAAGTCCTAATCCAAAGGCGACTACATACATTAAGCTGTAATATCTCAAAGTAAACTCTCCTATAGGAATCCCCAAACTCGGATCCCATATGATATATAATATTTGGCTCATTTATCTAAATTATTCTTTTTATGTGAAACCGGATCGTACCCTTCTCCTCCCCAGGGATGACAGCGTGAAATTCGTTTTATTCCCAACCAAAATCCATAAAATAATCCATGAACTTTCAATGCCTCCAGCATGTAATCGGAGCACGTTGGGGTATACCGGCAATTGTTTCCCATCCAGGGAGAAATAGCCGACTGATAAAACCGTATCAGCATGATCAAAGGGAATATGGTAATTTTCCGTATCATAAACACAAACTCCCTACAAATATACGGTTTTCTCCTGTAAAACAGGAATTGTTTTTAACGGGCTCTATGTGTCCTGCATGTATTTGTTAGTGTGTTATTTGCGTCTTTAAGCATAGTAAAAACAACCTCAAAAACAGGTAGGCAGGACAAAGAAATTAAAGTTCGGATTAATGCGCGGAAAATAAAAGCAAATTCAATGAAAAAATAGTATGCGTTTGCTCCGTGTTTTGCCCTGTTTTTATGTTCGGACAATAAGGTCGTTTACAAATGTTGCGCCGATAATTTTGTTTTTTGATACTTCTTTTTTCTATTTTTCTATATCTTTGGGCTTTGGTAATTCGGGAAATGCGGTTTGATTTTTATTTTATATGCAAAAAACAAATTCTGTTTTCTGATTGTCATTCTTTTACAACTATATGCTTTTAAACACACAGTCAAAACCTAAACGTAAATGACCATTATTACAGCTACAGATGAAAACAATGCTATCGGTGGAGATAATCAGCTTCTTTGGCATCTTTCCGATGATTTGAAAAGGTTTAAGAATCTTACTCAGAACCATGTTGTTATTATGGGGAGAAAAACCTTTGAATCGTTAGCGGGACCTTTACCTAAACGTGTTAACATCGTAGTTTCCGGTAATTCTGATTATAAAGTTCCTGAAAATGTTATTCTGGCTCATTCTCTTCCGGAAGCGATTGCAATTGCAAAAGAAAAAGATGCCAATCCTTTCGTTATAGGGGGCGGAATTATTTATAAACAAGCCTTGGATCTTGCAGATACTATTGAGTTGACTTTGGTTCATACCAAGGTTGAAAATGCAGACACGTATTTTCCCGAAATACGCTTCTCCGACTGGGAAAAGGTCTTTGAGGAATTTCATCCTAAAGATGAAAAACATCTGTATGATTTTACTTTTTTAACTTATCACAGAAAATAAAAACGGATTTTGTTGTTTTTGCCTAGGGAATCGTTCTTTCTTGTCTGTTCTAAGAATCGAATTTCCCTCCAAATATATTATACGATGCTCCGGATAAAATTCCCAGCCAAAAGATAATTCCGGCTATAATAGTCCAGATGCAAAGTACACGGGTAATTACAGAAGCCTGCCGGGCTTTTAAATATTTCTTTTCCTCCCAGTATTGGTTCACTCTCAGCGAATAGAACAATGCGAAAATCCCGACCGGAGCAAAGCAAACCACCGTACATACGATGGCAAATGCCAAATAGTTATCCGGAAGTTTATCGGCTAATATCAGTTCATTCTCTTTATCTATGGAGTCGTCATCCATACTACAATTTTTTTTAGAATACTTCAAAAGTGTGTGGTTAAAAATATGCCGCTAATGAAAAGGCAATATTTAATGCATGAAAAACAAAACACATTTTAGCGGCTTCATTAGCTAAAGACAAATTTACATGAAATTTTCCGATTTTATACAGAGATATAAAAAACAATTCCTGTTTTTTAACTTGATGAAAGTTTAATCCTATCCGGAAAAAGTCCACTTTTTGTGTAAATCCGGTTTTAGGACAAGACGGTTCGGGAGGACGTTGTAAAGGTATAGCGGGCTCCGGCTTCGCCGGAGCCCGCTACTATCCCCTTTTTTGTTTATTAAAGTTATTGGAGTAATAGTTTCTGTAAGTTTAATGCATCCGCATTTTGAAGGTCTATGGCTAATGTTTTATTTACGTATTCCTGGGCTTTTTCTTTATTTCCCGTATGAAAATCTTTGTAAGCAAAGAAAGTGTAGGCTATGGTTAAATACATTTTTTCGTTGGCTGAGTATTCCTTTTTAGCTTCTACCATATCTATATATTTTTGATATGTCTGCGCGACCAATCCATTCTGATCTGTTGTGTCATTGGCGTATAAAGCCATTGCCTTTCCTGCATAAGCGGTTTCCCAAGAAGGAATCAGTGATATTAACTTATCCCATGAAGCGATAGATCCCAGATAATCTTTAATTTCATATTGCTCTAAAGCCAGATTATACCAAGAGGTGGTATCGTTTTGGTTTGCAGCAATTGCTTTTTTCAAAGCTTCAATTTTGGGATTAGTCGCGGATGTTAACGAAGCGGATGAAGAAGGATTCAGGCTTAGCAATAAGGTGTAATAATCATACGTTTGATCTCCTGCCGCATGAGCTTTGGTCAGGTTGGCAATTGCCTCTTTCTTCAGCCTTTCTTTTTCCTCTTCTCCTTCAACTGTTGAAACCAATGAGGATTGTATTTTCCCTAAAATACCGTAATCGGAACTTTCTCTTTTAGATTCCGGTAGAATCTGAAAATACTGGTTTATGTTTTTATGCGCTTCGGCAAATTCTGATCTTTCAATTAAAACCAATGCTTTCAATTTGTGTTTAAGCGGGTTGGAAATCCCATTCCAGGATTTGTTTAATCCTTCCAGAGATTTGTTGTAATCTTTGGCGTAGTAGGCTATTCTGGCTAGGTCAAACTGAGTTTCCGAATCATTATTTCCGGTCAGAGCAATATATTTCTGCAAATTTTTTGAAGATTCATCATATTTCTGGTTTCTCAGGTTAAAATCAGACAAATATTTATATGTCAGAGCATAATTTGGATTTTCGGCTATCGCCTTGTTAAAATTTTCTATAGCCAGATTGCCCTGTCCGTGGGTTCTTCCCCATATGTTTCCTATCAGTGCATAGGGAACGGATTTATCTTCTGCTATTTCCAAAGCTCTGGAATAGTTGGATACTGCTTTTCCGGGATCTTTTTTTTCATAGTATGCATCTCCCAATACAATATAATATTCTGCTTTATCTTTATTTTTCACCAATTCCAATAACTTTTGGGTATATTCAATGCTTTTATCAGGGTCTATACTTTCGGGATTATCAGGAAATAAGGTATATGCTCGGGCTATATGATAAAGAACAGTGGCATTTTTATATCGGGTATTTTTTGCTATTGTTTCAAAATCCGCATCTGCGGCAGCTTTATTTTTTTGATATAGCTTTATTGCTGCCAATCCTATTTTGTTTAAATCCGATTTGGGATCTGCCGCCAGTCCTTTGTTGAAATTATGGGAAGCCTGCTCTATGTTGGGATTTTGTATTTTCAGATGATAATACCCCAAATAAAAATAATTATCTGCGGTAGGTGACTGTACTATCAGAGTTTCAAAGATTTCTTTAGCCTTACTAAACTGATTATTATCCAGATGTTTTATTCCTGTTTGAATATTTTGTGCACTTAACATCCCCGCCAGCATCACCGCCGAAATGGCAAACGTTGATCCGGCCTTCTTAGTTACGAAATTCATGTGTGTTTTATTTTATTATTTAATTCCCTCCTCAAAGGGCATGCCAACGATAGTGAAAAATGGAGAATACCCCGGTCATCTAATATTAATTATGAATTTAATAACTTTTTGTTAACTTTTTGTTAACTGTTTTTTAAGCTAATGTACTTCTACCCGTCTTTTATACAGGTAATAAGGCTGCAGTCCGGCTTTGGTTACTATAAGTTGCCCTCTTTGAGAACCACAGAAACGGGCAAAACTACTTCCTATCTTAAAACCACCCTCGGCATTTAGCAGATATACCCTTTTAGTAAACGGATATTTTCCTTTTCTCAAATTGGGAATACTGGGTTCTATTGCGATTTCCCCATCATTAACTACGGGCAGTATTTTTATTTTGGTTGTCAGTTCTTTCACCTTAGGGTCGTCTTCATCACTCAAGACATCCATCCCTATAACTCCAATGTGTGATTTGTTTTTACTAATGAAGGCTATTACTTCTTCCGCATCAGAAAGCGCTTTTATTTTTTGTTCTTTAGTGACCGGTAAATTCAGTTTTTTCATTACGGTATTAAAATTACTGGAGTTACCGCCGTCAAAAACAAATATACTGTTCGGAGCCAGTATTTCTGTACGCATTTCGGAAACGGAAACTTCATGAACAGAGCTCTCCCTTGCAGTTACGAATATGGCGGCATCACAAGCTATCTGGACAGGAATATGTTTTATTCTGGTTTTATTGAATAAGATTTTCGCCTCTTCTTTGGTTAAATCCCTGCTTGTTATCGCCATAGGTATGTTCCCGTTTACTACATCTGCTATGGCTAAATCTTCCACTTCCGGCTTGAACGTGATCTTTGCTTCCGGGTACGATGAGTGAAAAACTTCGGTCAATGCTGTTCCTAAATTTAAAAAAGAGGGGTCTATGGCGATTGTAAGATTCCCTTTTCTGTAGGCTTTCTTTTCCTCCATCTCTTTTTGACATGACACCAAACCGAGAAAAAAAATTGCTGATATGATATGCCACCGCATTCTTTTAATCCTTTTTCTTTATATATCTTACTGCTCTGTAAACTCTGAATAAGCCGTATGCCATAAATAATCCGCCTAATACTTTTGCCCAATCAGGATCCAGTTCTATAATGAACTTATTGTATAACATCACTAAAATCCCTATTATAAAATACCCTATACCTATAACCGCCGATAACAACGTATAATTATTTAACTTCATAAATTCTTTTTTGTTCGAAGAGTTCTAAATAACAAACTTACATGAAATTTTCCAAATTCACACAGACCCCTGAAAAAACATTTTATGTTTTACAGAAGAAAGATGAAAAAATATTTTTTGCGTATTTTTGTATTCAAATAACCTATTACTATTCAAAATTTTTCTTAAAATATTTTTCTTTCATGGAATTTACCATTTATTCTTTACGTGATCTGGAAAAAGCAGCACAAAAAATTATTCTAAACTCAAAGTATAAAATATTTACTCTTACCGGAAATCTGGGAGCCGGAAAAACTACTTTGGTCAGATATTTATGTAAAACCCTGAATAGTCCCGACGAAATAACGAGCCCAACTTTTTCTCTGATAAATGAATACGACTCTCCTGCCGGAAAAATATATCATTTTGATCTGTATAGAATAAATAGTATTGAAGAACTTTTCAACGTCGGTTTTACGGAATATATCGATTCCGGTAATTATTGTTTTATTGAATGGGCTGAAATATCTGAGAATGAATTGCCGGAACATCACAAAATTTCATTAATTTTGAAAGATCAAATCAGGCATTTAACGTTTAATTAAAATGGGCATTTTCACACCTTTTTCTGAAGAAGAGCTTATTCCCCAGGAAGAACGAATTGAAGTAGTCAAAAAAAGAGGACGAATCAGTATTGGAATTCCCAGAGAAGAACATCCTCATGAAAGCAGGATAACGCTTACTCCTGATGCTGTTTCCGTCCTGACAGCCAATGGTATAGAAATAACCATAGAAAGCGGCGCAGGATTGGGTGCCCATTATACGGACACTCAATATTCGGAAGCGGGAG
Source organism: Flavobacteriaceae bacterium (assembly GCA_031276535.1). Taxonomy (GTDB): domain Bacteria; phylum Bacteroidota; class Bacteroidia; order Flavobacteriales; family Weeksellaceae; genus Apibacter. The sequence continues at coordinate 18,253 of JAISMV010000108.1, read as the reverse complement.
CCAAAATATCGTATGACCCTGAAGAAGTACTTACCCAGCCTATAATATTGAAAGTAGAACCCCCTACTTTAAGTCAGATCGAATCAATACAACCCTATTCGTATCTTATTTCTTCCGTACAGATCAATACTCAGCACAAAGAATATTTTGAAAAGCTTTCCGGAAAAAAGATTACTGCCATCGGATTTGAATATATCAAAGACCGGCACAACGCACTGTCCATTGTACGCCTTATCGGGGAGATTGCAGGAACCTCCGCGGTTTTAATAGCTGCCGAGCTGCTTTCCTCCACTCATGGAGGCAATGGTCTTCTCATGGGAGGAGTTACCGGAGTCAGACCTACCAATGTAGTAATTATCGGAGCCGGAAATGTAGGTGAAAATGCCGCCCGTTCCGCTTTGGGATTAGGAGCCACCGTCAAAGTATTCGATAATTCCCTTACGCGGCTACGCCGCTTTCAGGAGTTATTGGGAAGGCGATTATACACCTCAACCATAGATCCTAAAGAGCTGAGCAAAGCTCTTATTCGCTGCGATGTAGCCATTGGGTGTCTCCGGGGAGAAGTGCGCTCTCCTATCGTTGTTACGGAATCTATGGTTAAAAAAATGAAGCCGGGAGCTGTTATCATAGATGTAAGTATAAACAATGGAGGAGTCTTCGAGACCTCCGAGATCAACACCGGTACGAATAAAGCCTTTGTTAAACACGAAGTCCTTCATTACTGTATTCCCAATATAACCTCAAAATTCGCCCGAACAACATCCAAAGCGCTTAGCAATTTCTTTTTAAGTTATTTCTTAGATGTTACGGAACAGGGAGGTTTTGAAGCAATGATTACCCGTGACCGGGGAATCTGTCAGGGAATCTATATGTATAAAGGACGAATTACCAATCAACAAATTGCGAGTTGGTACGATTTACCTTATCAAGACATCAATCTGCTAATAATTTAACATGAATTTTTCCCAACGTTTACGATTGTATTTATCGGGTTTTTTTATCGGACTTATATTCCTCCTTCTTGTTTTCGGGAAAAAACTCTTTTCCTGGTCTTACCTGCCCAATGACAGGGTATTGGCTGAGATAAAAATCAAACCCCTGAAATTTTCAACACAAAGTCTGGATTTTTTGAAAGAAAAAAAATATGATCAAACATACATAACAGACACGGTTTTAGTCAAGGGCAAAATTAATTTTGAGGAAAGTAATGCACAGGCAATTCCTTGCCCGGACTACACTTTATATTATAATACTTTGAAAGTTGAGTTCACAAAATGTAAAGACAGTGTGATAATCAATCATATAGGGCAATAATATTTTAATTCCTAAATTTCATCAGAAAATTAGGAATGTTTATTTTTTTTTTATATTTACAACCTGAAATAAAAACACAATTTATGAGATGGTTTATTAGAAGCAAGAAAAATATCAACACCGACTTTAGTGAAAAGATGGATGTTCCTAAAGGATTGTGGTATAAGACCCCTTCCGGAAAAATTATAGAAACGGATCAGTTGCGCGCTAACTTCTATGTAAGTCCTGAAGACGATTTCCACGTAAGAATAGGTAGTAAACAATACTATGAAATTTTATTTGACGGAGGGAAATTCACAGAACTTGACGAGAAGGTACATAGTGAAGATCCTCTGAATTTTTCCGACACTAAGCCGTATAAAGACCGGTTAAAAGAAGCTCAGGCTAAGACCAAATTAACGGATGCCATCAGAAATGCCGTAGGAAAAGTAAACGGAAAAGACATCTACATATCATGTATGGATTTTAAATTCATAGGAGGATCTTTAGGCTCTGTAGTGGGGGAAAAAATCCGAAGGGCTATTGATTATTGTCTGGAACACAAGCTGCCATATGTTATTATCTGCCAATCCGGAGGCGCCCGAATGCAGGAAGCCGGTATCTCCCTGATGCAGCTGGCTAAGATAGAGTCCAAACTTGCTCAATTAGGACAAGCGGGCTTACCTTATATTTCCGTATTAACAGACCCTTCTTTTGGAGGAATTACCGCTTCGTACGGTTCTACAGGAGACATCATTATTGCGGAACCCAGAGCTTTGATCGGTTTTGCAGGACCTCGTGTAATCAGAGAAACCATCGGAAAAGATCTGCCCCATGGGTTTCAATCTGCCGAATTCCTTTTAGAAAAAGGTTTCATAGATATAATTTCCCATAGAAAAGACCTAAAAGACACTATTTCAAACTGTGTAGATTTGTTGATAAACAAAAAGAAATAATAAAATCGAAGGAGGAAAGCTAATAAAAAAATTAGCTTTTCTTTTTTTGCGCGGCATAAACCTTTCAATTCTCTTTTATACATGACTCTTAATTATATTTGGATTGCTTTTGTAGTTTTATCTTTTGCTGTAGGACTACTCAAACTTATATTCTTAGGAGATACTCTCGTCTTCAAACAAATGGTTGACGGCTTGTTCAGCACAACTAAGGTTGCTGTAATGGAAATAGCGCTTCCTCTAGCCGGAATGATGACATTTTGGTTGGGAATAATGAAGATCGGTGAAAATGCCGGAGCTATCCGTTTCCTATCCAGAATAGTAAGCCCGTTTTTCAGTAAGTTATTTCCTTCCGTGCCTAAAGATCATCCCGCCATAGGGAACATGATGATGAATTTCAGCGCCAATTTACTAGGGCTGGATAATGCCGCTACTCCTTTGGGATTAAAAGCGATGGACAGCCTTCAAACCTTAAATCCTAAAAAAGACACTGCCACAGATGCGCAAATCATGTTTTTGGTTTTGCATACTTCCGGTCTGACTTTGATTCCCGCTTCCATAATGCTTTATCGGTACCTGAACGGGGCACAGGATCCTACGGATATTTTTATTCCTTGTATCGTAGGAACTTTTTGCACTACTTTATTCGGGATCATCATTGTAGGAATAAGACAACGCATTAACCTGTTCAATGCACACATTATACTCGGATTAGGGATAGCCGTACTGCTAATTCTCGGTCTTTCTTACTACATAAAAAATTCCGCCGTTTCTCATGCCCGGTATGCGACAGAATATGTTTCTGAGATAAATCCACAAACTATAAATGTAGAAACCACTTCTATCGAAGATTTTAAAAAGTTATATCCCGACTCCTTTCAAAAAGAACTGAATATAGACTCGGAAAAACTAACTCCGGAATTGATTCATAAGACCAATCAGGAGTTTATTAATTTTGAAAGAGGAACCTCTTCAAGGGTTATGAGCAACGTACTCCTCCTGCTGATTCCTACTATCTTTATTGCAGGAGCATTTATAAAGAAAGTAAATGTTTTTGACAGTTTTATCGCCGGCGCCGAAGAGGGCTTTGGCGTAGCGGTCAAGATAATACCCTATCTGATAGCTATGCTGGCAGCCATAAGCCTGGTAAGAACCAGCGGCATTATGGATTATATTCTTGCAGGAATTGCCCGCTTTTTTAACCTTCTCCACAGCAATACCGATTTTATTCCCGCTCTCCCTACAGCCCTGATGAAACCGTTAAGCGGAAGCGGAAGCCGGGCTTTGATGATCGAAACCATGCAAAACTATGGAGCGGATTCTTTTGTCGGAAGATTGGCTTGCGTATTTCAGGGAAGTGCAGATACTACTTTTTATATTATTGCTTTATACTTCGGAAGTGTGGGGGTAAAAAGAATTCGTTATTCCATCTCTGCCGGATTGTTAACCGAATTAATGGGAATCATTACCGCTATTCTGATCACTTATTATTTCTTCGGATAATAACCTTCATATAATTGTTATTCCGAAAAGCCCCCATTTTTATAACACCTAAGCTCCTAAATATTTTAACAATAAAATGGCAGTCTCTTGGGGAAATTTTCCCATTATAATTAATATATTTGCTGCCATAATTTTAATCTTCAATTAAACACAAAATGGATGATTTCAGCTGGGGGCAATTAGTTAATCCTGAATTTTATATAAAGTTAGGGGGAATTTATTTAGTTCTTTTTATAGTTTTTGCAGAAACGGGTCTATTTGCCGGTTTTTTTCTTCCCGGAGACAGTTTGTTATTCCTTTCCGGAATTTACAGTCGGGAATTGATAGAAGAGATTACCTCTATTGAATCCGGCTTTTTGAATGTTTTTTTATTAGCTTGTCTGGTTGCAGCTGCGGGAACTATAGGTAATGAAATCGGATACTGGTTTGGAAAAAAAAGCGGACCGTTTTTATATAAAAGGAAAGATACCCTATTCTTTAAAAAGAAATATTTATTTCAGGCAAAGGATTTCTACGACAAACATGGAGGAGGCGCTGTTATTCTGGCTCGGTTTCTTCCAATCCTCAGAACTTTTGCTCCGATTATTGCCGGTATTGTGCAAATGAATAGAGGAAAATATTTGTTATATAACATAATAGGTTCTGTAGCCTGGTCTTTTTCTTTGATTTTTGCCGGACACTATCTTTATCAATTTTTCTTGGATAGATTTAATTTTGACTTGAAACAACATATTGAAATTATTGTTCTGATAATGGTTTTGGTAACTACAACCCCCGTTCTGGTGAAATTATTCTCAAATAAAGAAAAGGAAGAAGATTCCAAATGAGTCATCCGGAACAATATTCTTATCAGCAGCTTTAATCAGGAAAGACAATCATAGAGACGAAACAAAAAAAGTATGCTATGATCTCAACTTTGGTCAGAGTTAATAAAACAATACAAATTACCGAGGCATAAGGCTGTAGTAAACGCATGATATTTTTTTCGTATCTTTATGAGATGGGGTGTGTAGTTTCTTTCACCAAAAAATCCCCAATTTCCTCAACAAAAACATCCAATAAAAACTAAAAAACCGTGCATTTACCATAACGGAAACCCCAATCGTTACCTTTATATTTGCGTAATTCATTCAAAATTAATTTAATTTGTGACTTGCTCTAAAGTTATTCATGTATTTATATATTTGATTACCAACAAACACATAGCATTTTTAGCTAATTAAGCAACTTTTTTATGATGCACAATGGGTTAATTTAAATATTTTTAAATTGTTTATAAGAAATCTGTTTTTCTGTCAAAAATAATCGTACATTTACAAGAACTTATCAAGAAAGGTGGAGGGACTGGCCCTATGAAACCTTGGCAACCGGTTAGCTTTGACTTGGTGCTAATTCCAGCCCTTAGGGGAAAGATGAGTAGTTCGCATCACCATATTTACATGTTTATAGCGGATAAAATCTTTTTCTCCTTTCCTTTCTTGAGAAGCTGTTAAGGTAAAGTATAAACTTATAGAAAAGAAAGAAGATGAAAAAAAAGATTTTATTATTTGTAATGATAGCTATTAATCTGACTGTATTCGTAAAAGCCCAAGAGAAAATAGTTGTAGATTCTTTGGGTTATTTTGATGATTTGGATGAAGTGATAGTAGTCGGAGGGAGGAACTCAGAAAGAACAGTAATCAATTCTCCGGTAGCTATAGACGTAATTGATGTGCGAAAAATAGAAAAAACATCACCTCAATTAACAGCTAATGACTTACTGAACTATTTAGTGCCGTCTTTTAATTCAGTTCGTCAGTCCTCTTCAGATGGAACTGAACATATAGATCCTGCTACACTAAGAGGGATGGGACCTGATCAGATTTTGGTTTTAGTTAATGGGAAAAGGAGGCATACTACCTCTTTAGTAAATTATCAAAATACAGTAGGGAATGGTTCGGTAGGAACAGATTTGAGCGCAATACCGGTTTCAGCTATAGAAAAAATAGAAATTTTGAGAGATGGAGCTGCAGCCCAATATGGCTCGGATGCCATTGCCGGAGTGATTAATATTATACTAAAAAAGAATGAAGGAGGATCTGCATCAGTAACTTATGGCCTGACTAACAGAAATGACGGAGAAAACTATAATTTTAGTGGAAACTATGGAACGAAATTAGGGGATAATGGAGGAATTATAAACTTATCATTAGTAATAAGTCAGAGAAATAAGACCAATCGTTCTTATGAGAATAATCTGGATAAATTCGGAGATAATTTTGCTTATGATTTTGCCTCAGACCCTGATCAGGCAAGGTGGGATGATGAAAATATTATGACAGAAAGAGGGCTTACACAAAGAGATTTTCGTTTTAGAATCGGAGATGCGCAGATTAAAAATCAACAACTTTTTGTAAACGCTATTTATCCTCTTTCGGATAAATTTGAACTATATTCCTTTGGAGGAGCCAGTTTACGACAAGGAGAAGGAGCTGAATTCCGAAGGCTTCCCAGTGAAACTCAAAATGTCGTATTAGAATTGTATCCCAATGGATTCCAGCCTTTATTAAAATCAGCTATCTATGATATTTCCAATTCAACAGGAGTAAAATATCGTTATAATGACTGGAATGTAGATTTGAGCAATACATTTGGAGAAAATATCTTTAACTATGAAGTAACACAAACGAATAATGCCTCCTTGGGACTTAGTTCACCAACCCGTTTTAAAGCAGGTGGGCATGAGTTTTTGCAGAATACCATAAACTTAGATGTATCTAAAAAAATTAATCGCATATTTACCCTGGCTTTCGGAGGAGAATTCAAATATGAACGATATAAAATAACAGCAGGAGAAGAATCATCATGGACCCGCTACGATACCAATATCTTAGGAGCAGGAGGTTCTCAGGGATTTTTAGGCTTTTCTCCTTCTAATGCATTAATAAAAGACAGAAATAATGCAGCCGGATATGCAGACTTAGCATTTATTACAGGGAAATTCTCAGGGGATCTGGCAGGAAGATACGAGCATTATTCAGACTTTGGAAATTCACTGACAGGAAAATTAGCATTGCGTTATGAGTATGCTGATGGATTTGCAATAAGAGGAGCTTTTAGTACAGGCTTTAGAGCCCCTTCATTACAACAGCAATACTTTAATAACTCCTTTACAGATATCTCTGCATCCGGTTCAGGAATCGTATCTAAAGGAATCTTTACAAATGAAAGTTCTTTGGCCAGAGCATTAAAAATAGAAAAACTAAAAGAAGAAAAATCGCTTAACTCAAGTGCCGGACTAACTTTCAGACCCTCAAGAAAATTGTACATTACAGCCGATGTATATTACATAAAAGTAGATGATCGTATTGTTCTTACCAGTGAATTTGGTAATCCGTTGATTCAGTCTTACGGAGTGGAAGGAGCCAGGTTTTTCACCAATGCTGTTGATACGGAAACTAAAGGAATTGACATAGTGGCCATCTATAGAATAAATTTGGGAATAGGAAATTTAGATATAAGCTTATCAGGGAATTATACAGAAACAAATATTGTAGATTATCATTTCCCTGAAATATTTGGAGGAGAACGCGATGAATATTTTGGTCCCGATCAGACCAATATTATAGAATCGTTAAGCCCGAAAACCAAAGCAACCTTAGGATTGACGTATAATATATCAAAATGGAATTTTCTAGTCAGAAATACTTATTTCGGAGAAGTCATCCGGGACGGGTATCCTTTTGGAGCCATTCAGCATCATGATCCGAAGTTAATAACTGATTTTAGCATTAGCTATGATATTTTCAAAAATCTCACCCTAATTTTAGGTGGGAATAACATTTTTGATGTTTTTCCGGATAAACAGATCTATGAAAACTCGTATTACAATGTATTCAAATATGCTCCGGTACAAATGGGAACAACAGGAGCCAATTGGTTTGTACGGCTAAATATGAACTTTTAGTTATACAATAAAAATAACAGAATGAAAAAAATAGGCTGGAAAACAGCAACAGCTATCGTAATATCTAATATGGTAGGTACCGGAGTATTTACCAGTTTAGGTTATCAGGTACCCGAACTTCATAATACGGTATCTTTACTTCTTCTTTGGTTAGCTGGCGGGATTCTGGCTTTAATAGGAGCTTTTATATATGCAGAACTGGGAGCTTGTTTTAAACAGTCGGGAGGAGATTATATTTATCTTTCCCGAACTTACCATCCTATAATGGGATATCTGACCAGTTGGGTATCGCTTATTGTCGGATTTTCTGCTCCGGTGTCCTTGGCAGCTTTGGCAATGGGCAAGTATTTGGGGGTAGAAAACGGAAGAATGTTTGCTATATTGGTGATTATATTAATAACTGTTTTTCAATGCTTTAACCTTAAGACAAGCAGCCGTTTTCAGAATATATTTGCAATTTTAAAAGTAGGATTTATTATAATATTAATATTAATAGGAATTTTAGCTGTTCCCTCGCAACCCAATGCTTTACTTTGGGATTCGTCTTGGACAGGCGAAATTATGCTTCCTGCCTTTGCCGGTTCTTTGGTTTTTGTAACCTATGCCTACACAGGTTGGAATTCTGCTTCCTACATCGTAGAAGAAATAGATAAACCTAAAATAAATCTCCCCAGAGCTTTAATTATAGGAACTGTTTTTGTAACCCTGAGTTACATATTAGTAAACTTTGTATTTCTTAAACATGCTTCCATAGAAGAACTTCAGGGAAAAGAAGATGTGGCCAATGCAGCCTTTCTCAATGTATTAGGATTTCAGGGTGTAAAATGGGTGAGTTATTTTATAGCATTACAACTGGTAGCTACTATTAGCGGATATCTATGGGTAGGCTCTCGGGTTACGCAGGCTATGGCCAAAGAAAATCATCTATGGAGGCATTTAGAAAAAGAAAATAAATATCAGATTCCCATTCGTGCAGTATTGGCTCATACCATTATCAGTATATTGATTATTTTAAGCGGAAAGTTTGAAGAGATTTTTATTTATACATCCTTTGTTTTGCAGTTACTGGCAGCAGCAGCAGTGAGTACGTCCTTATTTTTAAAGAAAAAAGACCGGGTATTATTTAAAGGAAACAGCTTTGTACTTCTTCCCTGCATCTTTCTTGTTTTTAGTCTGTATATTATTTATTTCACCTTTATAAACCATCCGAGGGAGAGTTTAATAGGACTTGGGATCGTATTGGCGGGAGCTATACTTTATTTATTCGACAAGAATAAACTAACTGAAAACAAGAAAATAGAATGAAAAATAGGAAAATAACAATTCCATACACCATTAAACCATATATCAAGCAAACAAACACCCGGAACGTTGCAGTTAGGGATCATCATGCGTTTACCTTGTTTGATGCAATAAGTAGTCATCCTTTAAAAAAACATCCAACATCTTGAATGTTTGATAAATATAACAAAAAAGTGTGTAAAAATGCAGAAAATCGTTCCTCTAGGGTATAAAAAGTGGCAAAATGTTGGGTAAAATAAGACCCGAATTACAGCAGAATTTATTCAAGACAAGACTTAGGGAATTCATTAATATGGGGCATCCTCTGGTAAAGTTAGCGCAAGAGATTTCATGGGACAAAATAGAGTTGAAGTTCTCCGGTATGTTTTCAGATCAGGGAAGACCCTCTATAGCGATTCGTAAAATAGCAGGGATACTGTTGCTGAAAGAAATGTTCAAGGAAAGTGATATTAGTAAAATTAATACAAAAAAACGTACAATATATTGTGCGTTTTTTTGTATATTTGTAGTAAAATTAAATCACTGATGAAAACTATTACACAATCTAAATTAAGAGAGACCATCAAAGAATCTTTTGATAACGTAGTTTCTGATAATGAACTTTTAATTGTACATAGAGGGAAGGATAAAGACGTAGTCGTATTGTCTTTAGAAGAATACAATTCTATTATAGAAACTTTCCATCTTTTAAAGTCCGGAAACAACAGAAAAAGATTAGTAGAATCTATGGAGCAGGCAGCAACAGGGAAAACTAAAAAGATTAATTTGGATGAGCTTTGAAATAGAACTGACAGAACATGCCTTAGAAGATTTGGAATTTTGGAAGTCTGACTCTAAAACTTTGAAAAAAATTAAACGCTTATTGACTTCTATGTCAGAAACTCCTTTTAAAGGAATTGGAAAGCCTGAACCGCTTAAATACGATTTGTCTGGTTATTGGAGCCGGAGGATTGACTTGGAAAACAGGATTGTTTACAAAGTCGAAAATAATTCCGTTATTGTTATCCAAATGAGATACCATTATTAAAACACAAAACCCTCGAAAATCCGAAGTTTTTTTATGTCCTTTTTTCCGATTCTTCTTTTGAATAAATTTATAAAAAATTATTTTTTGATGAGAAAATTAGTTCATAAAAAATTTGAAATGGATCTGTCTTCTACCTTGTTGGAAAGAGTGGAAGAAAATTCCTATTTCTCTGATAATTTCTTCGTTAAAATTACCTATCCGTTTGAAAAAAATGATTAAATCTCGGATTGGTAAGGAGAAACTAAGTATTTTTCACCTTTGCCCTATGCGGAAGATACGTTAGATTATAATTGCAGTTCCGCTAACAGAAACCATTAACATACTTCCCCCGGCTCCAAGGGTTTCATAATCAATATCAATTCCAATAACAGCATTGGCTCCTATCTGAACAGCCCTTTCTTCCAGTTCCTTTAAAGCAGTTTCTTTAGCTTCTATCAGTACTTTTTCATACGATTTAGATCTACCTCCAAAAAAGTCTGTAATGCTGGCTTTTATATCTTTTATAAAGTTCGCCCCAATGATGGTCTCTCCGGTAATAATTCCTTTGTATTCCTTTACCGGATGTCCTTCGATCGAATTTGTAGTAGTTAAAATCATAATATTATTTTTTTTGGTTATTAGTCAGGTTTAACAGTTCAAAAAATATGCCTTATTTTTTAAAATGTGAATATACTTCAATAGAAAGGTAAATCCGGAATATAATTGAAAAATTTAGAGTTCTTATTATTTAAAATTTATAAATTTACAAAATGAGGCAGGTAGAACGTATTGAGGAATTTTATAAAACAATCCCCAAAAATGTGTGTGTAAACTATCCTTCTAATGGGATAGGAAAAGGGCATTTTAATGTTTTTGCCCGATGGCGATGTAAAGGAACTTTTATTCGGCGTGACTTTTATAAAATAGTATTGGTCATAGGTACAGGAATTTTAAAATATGCCCATCAGGAAATAATGATAGATAAGCCGGCTCTTTTTTTCACTACCCCTTTGGTTCCTTATTCATGGAAGCCTGTATCGGAAAATCAGGAAGGATGGCTTTGTTTATTTACAGAAGAATTCCTTCAGAAAGACAAAACAGTTATGGAATATAATTATTCTGTTTTAAAGATAGATAGACCGGTATTTTTTTTAAAAGAAGAAGATTTGAGCATTATCTCTGCTTTGTTTCAAAAAATGATGGAGGAAATTTCCTCAGATTACATTTATAAGTACGATGTATTGTATAATTATTTAAAATTACTTATTCATCAGGCTCAGAAGCTGGATCCGGAAACAGAGTCAAAACATCGTCATATGAATGCCTCCCAACGTCTTGTTTATATGTTTTTTGAGATATTGGAAAGGCAATTCCCCATAGATTCACCGGAAATGCCTTTATTGATGAAAACACCTCAGGATTTTTCAGAAAAATTGTCTGTGCATGTGAATCACTTAAATCATACAGTAAAAGAACTAACGGGGAAGACCTCTTCTCAGATCATTTCCGATAGAATTATACAGGATGCAAAAGCTCTTTTGAAAAATACGGATTGGAATATTTCAGATATAGCTTATGCATTAGGATTTGAATACCCCTCACACTTCACTAATTTTTTTTCAAAAAAAACAGGGGAATCCCCTAAAAATTTCAGGATTTTCTAGAATATTTGATTTATATAAGTAATGCTTTGATTTTTTCAATAAGAAATGCTGGTTGGGAATTATTTTTGCTTTATCTAAAAAAATGAATTATGAAGTATAGAAAATTAGCAAAAACAAAAGAAGAATTATCAGCCATAGGTTTAGGTTGTATGGGGATGTCTCATGCCTATGGAGGAAGAGATGATGAAGAAAGTATAGCGACATTGTACCATGCATTGGATTTAGGTATTAATTTTTGGGATACGGCGGATTTTTATGGAGGAGGAGCCAATGAAATATTGCTTTCCCAAGTGCTAAAGGAAAATAGAGACAAAGTTTTTCTGGCTACCAAATTCGGACTTCGTTATAATGAAAAGAGCTTATTAGCAAATGAAGTGGACGGTTCCCCTGAGTGGATGCGTAAAGCAATAGAGCTAAGTTTACAAAGGCTTGGGGTGGAATATATAGACTTGTATTATTTGCACCGGGTAGATACCCGCATACCTATAGAAGAGACGGTGGGAGCAATGGCAGAGTTGGTAAAGGAAGGAAAAGTGAGATATTTAGGACTTTCAGAAGCTTCTGCGGCAACAATTAAAAAGGCTTCTGAAGTACATCCTGTTTCTGCTCTTCAAAGTGAGTATTCTCTTTTAAGCAGAAATGTTGAGAAAGAAATTTTACCTGTAGTAAGAGAATTAAACATGAGTTTTATTCCTTATTCACCGCTTGGAAGAGGTATGTTCACCGAAGATTTTACCGGAGTAATAGAAAAAGATGATGCAAGAAAACTATTGCCTCGTTTCCAAGGGAAACACTTGGTTAACAATCAAAATCTGATGAAAGAATTAACCTGTTTTGCTCATAGTAAAGACATTAATACAGCTCAATTAGCCCTTGCATGGATTCTTTCAAAAGGAACGGATATTATCCCTATTCCGGGAACTAAAAAACGCAGGTATTTAGAAATGAATGCCCAAGCTGTAGAGGTGGAATTGAGTATAGATGATAGTAAAGAAATTGAGAACATCATAGCTAAATATCCCGATACAGGAGAACGTTATCCCGAAGAAAGTTTAAAAATGACAAATAAATAAGAGAATTGAATATAAAAAGCCTAAAAAATTTTTAGGCTTTTTATATACGTTTATTTTTTATAAACTATCACCGAAGTCTTCACGGAATTTTTCCACAAGTTTTTGAGGCCAGTCATTTACCGGTTCCAGTCCTCCCATGAAAAATCTTAAAACAGGCGGTTCGTAAACAAATTTTAATCCGCCGATTAATTCTCTGTTTTCATACAGCCAGGTCATGCGATCTTCCACATATTTAATCTGGGACAAGGTGAATACTCTTCTGGGAATAGCCAGCCGTAAAAGTTCCATATCTGCATAAGTTTCATTTCCATATTCATCTCGTTGATTGGATACCGAACCTCGTTCCATTCCGCGCACTCCGGAAATTAAAAAGAATGCAGCGGCAAAGGATCCTGCGGGATATTGGGTCTGAGGAATATGAGTGCAGATTTGCATAGCGTCTACATGGCACCCTAAAACTCCCGGAGGAGTAACTACGGGGATTCCTTTACGGTCTAAAGAATTTACGAGATACTCAATAAACTGAGGACTCTGGCAGATCATATTTTCGTCCAAAGTCTCGTACAAACCCACGGCAATGGCTTCCACCTCACGTACGGACATTCCCCCATAGGTTAAAAAACCTTCAAACAATGGAACCAATGGTTCCAGCTCTTTAAATATCTTATGATCATTGGTACAGATACCACCTCCTCTTGAAGAGCTCAATTTTCGTGCGGAAAAATAAACCAAATCGGCAAGATCCGTCATCTTGAGTATAACTTCCGACATGGAACTATTTTTGAATTCTTCCTCACGTTGTTTGATCAACCAGGCATTTTCTCCTAATAAGCTGGCATCCAAAACTAATCGTATGCCGTATTTGTCTGCAATTGCCCGAACACCCCGGAGATTTTCCATAGAAAAAGGCTGTCCCCCTATTAAGTTGGTGGAAGCTTCCATCCGGATATAAGGAATATTGGAAACCCCGTGCTTTTTAATGCATTCCTCCAGTTTTTCCAGATTCATGTTTCCTTTAAAAGGATGCTTACTATTGATAACATAAGCTTCATCGTACAATAACTCCTCTATTTTACCGCCATATTGAGTGATATGTGCCATAGAAGTAGTAAAATGGTAATTCATGGGAACTACACTTCCTTTACGAATGTATGCATTGGAGATGATGTTTTCCGCTGCACGCCCCTGATGTACCGGTAATAAATATTTTTTACCTAGAACAATTTCCACTGCCTTTTGCAGACGTACAAAACTTTGTGACCCTGCGTAGGCATCGTCTGCAATCATCATTGCTCCCAACTGGTTATCGCTCATGGCATTTGTGCCGCTGTCGGTCAGCATGTCCAGATACACATCTTTGGTGTCAAGCCGGAATGTGTTGAACCCGGCTTCATATAAAGCTTCTAATCTTCTTTCGATAGGAACTAAATGTAATTTTTGTACAATACGAACTTTATGAAGTTCCAGCGGGATGTTTTCCCCACTATAAAACTTAATTTTGCCTGAATCGTTTGACATGATAATTTTGATATTTTTTTGTGGTTAGATTACTGATTAAATTTTTCGAAAGATAAACATAAATATTAAAATGAACAATGAAACAATAGGAATCCAAATAAAAACGGTTATCTTGCATCCATGTTTTCACATTTATAATGTTAAACCCATAAAATTGACACCCAAAACTATGAATTTAAAATGAAACTGATACTAATAAAAAGAGTTTATTTTAGATTTATTTGAAATTAACCAAAGCTAAAGCAGATAAATTCCCGGCATATTCAGATCTAATCTTAAATGCAGTTGATAAATGAAAAACTTAAATTATGAAAAAACTACTCTTAATAGTACCTTTGCTTGTGGGGTTACCCCATTTTAAAGCTCAGAATAAAAACAACAACAAACAACAAATAAAGGTTATGCAAGCGCCCAAAGCAACAAAAATCCCTAAGAAACTCACTATACACAACGACACAAGAGTTGATAATTATTATTGGTTGAACGACCGGGAAAACCCCAAGGTCATCACATATCTGGAAGAAGAAAATGCCTATACCCGGGAACAGATGAAGTCAACGGAAAAACTGCAAAAAGAGTTGTTTGCGGAGATGAAAGGAAGAATAAAGGAAGACGATGAAACAGCTCCTTATAAATTTAATCATTACTGGTATATAATCAGATACATCAAAGGAGGAGAATATCCCGTTTATGTTCGTAAAAAAGAATCGTTGGAGGTCGAAGAAGAAGTGATGTTTGATGTAAATGAAATGGCAAAAGGATATAAGTTTTACCAGTTAGGAGGAATAAGCATCAGTCCGAACAATCAATTAGCCTGTTTTACCGTAGATACTGTAGGTCGAAGAATCTATACCATTCAGGTAAAAGATCTGACAACAGGTGAAATTTATTCGGACATACTGGAAAAAACCACCGGAAATGTAGTCTGGGCGAACGACAACAAAACTCTTTTTTATTCCGTACAGGATTCCCAAACCTTACGCTCTTCTAAAATATTCAGGCATACATTGGGAACATCCCAAAAGGATGATATTTTAATTTATGAAGAAGTAGACGAGACTTTTACGGTCTCCGTAGCCAAGACAAAATCTCAACAATACATAGTAATAACATCAGGAAGCACTTTGTCGGACGAATACCGGATTATTCCCGCAAATACACCGGATGCGGAATGGAAGGTATTTCAGGAAAGAGAAAGAGAACTGGAATATTCTTTTGATCATTTTGGAGATTTCTTTTACATTCTGACAAATAAAGATAGTTCAACCAACTTTAAATTGATGAAAACACCGGTAGACAAAACCGGAAAAGAAAATTGGGTGGAAGTAATCCCCCATAGAGAAGACGTTTTATTAGAAGGATTTGAATTATTTAAAGATTATCTGGTAACGGAAGAAAGAAAAAACGGATTGACCCACATCCGGATTAAAAGCTGGGACAATTCTGTAAATTACGAACTTCCTTTTGATGAAGAAGTATATACCGTAGGGATTTCCATCAATAAAGATTTTGAAACGGAAATGTTGCGGTATCGTTATACCTCTATGACAACTCCCTGGAGTGATGTATATTTCAATATGAAAACCCGGGAAAAGACGATATTGAAAGAACAGACCGTATTAGGAGACTTTGACAAAAATAATTATATAACCCAACGATTATGGGCAACCGCCAGAGACGGAGCCAAAGTTCCCATGTCATTGGTAATGAGAAAAGATACCACTCCATCGGAAAACACTCCTTTATTGCTTTACGGGTATGGTTCTTATGGATATTCCATGGATCCGGGGTTTAGTTCCGTACTGTTATCCCTTCTGGACAGAGGATTTATTTACGTAATAGCCCATGTGAGAGGAGGAGAAGATCTGGGAAGACCTTGGTACGACAATGGGAAAATGTTGAAAAAGAAAAACACCTTTTTTGATTTTATTGACTGCGGAAAATATTTAATTGATAAAAATTACACCTCGTCTGCACATTTGTATGCCAACGGAGGAAGCGCCGGAGGTTTATTGATGGGAGCGGTGGTCAATTATGCTCCGGAATTATTTCATGGAGTGGTGGCTGATGTTCCCTTTGTGGATGTGGTAACCACTATGCTGGATGAAAGCATTCCACTAACCACCGGAGAATACGATGAATGGGGAAATCCGAATGAAAAAGAATATTACGATTATATTAAATCGTATTCCCCCTATGATAATGTAGAAACGAAAGAATACCCGAATATGCTGGTAATTACCGGTTTGCATGATTCTCAGGTACAATATTGGGAACCTGCCAAATGGGTGGCAAAACTTAGGGATATGAAAACGGACAATAATATCCTGTTGCTGGAAACCAATATGGATGCGGGACACGGAGGCGCCAGCGGTCGTTTTGAATCCCTGAAAGAAGTAGCCTTGGAATATGCATTTTATTTATTGCTGGAAGGAAAAATACAATGACCATGGAGCAGGTTAAGTAACTTGTAAATAATATTATAAATAATTCGGATAACAGAGAATTCCGCATTATAACCCAAATTTATAAGATAAAACTTAAAATGTTACTATTTTTTTTATATTTTTAACTAAAAATTACAGTCATGGAAATTACAGTCATGGAAATCGTAATCGCAGAAATAAAAGAATTTGTTGCTTCCGTCGCTTCTTTTGTTTGGGGCGTTCCCATGTTGGTTTTACTGGTAGGAACCGGTATTTATTTAACCATCATTCTCAGAGGCATTCAGTTTCGTGCGATGGGACATGCATTCCGGCTTATATTTCACAAAGAACATGATTCGGAAGGAGAGATCAGTCACTTTTCCGCACTGACTACCGCTTTGGCAGCCACCGTAGGTATAGGAAACATTGTAGGAGTGGCTACAGCCATTAGCTTGGGAGGCCCCGGCGCAGTGTTCTGGATGTGGATGACCGGATTGGTGGGAATGGCTACTAAATATTCAGAAGCCGTTTTGGCTGTTAAATATAGAGAAAAAGGAGCTCAAGGATATAAAGGAGGACCTATGTATTATATAGCCAATGGGTTAAATTTGAAATGGTTGGGATTCCTTTTCGCCCTATTTGCCGTTTTTGCTTCTTTTGGGATCGGAAACATGACTCAGGCTAATGCCGTTTCCAAAATAATACTTCATAGCTCGGAAAGTAGTGGTGCAAGTATTCCTACTTGGGTTTCCGGTTTGGTAATGTCGGGTTTGACTGCCTTGGTGGTGTTTGGAGGAATTAAAAGTATCGGAAAATGCACTTCTTTTTTAGTCCCTTTTATGATAGCTATTTATGTTATCACAGCGATGATAATTATTGTCCTTCACTTAGACAAAGTAATTCCTGCTTTGGGGGACATTTTTAAATATGCCTTTACTCCTATTTCCGCTTTCGGAGGTTTTGTCGGAGCGGCAGTAGCAAGCGCAATCCGGTATGGACTGGCAAGAGGAGTATTTTCCAACGAATCGGGGTTAGGTTCAGCTCCCATCGCCGCAGCCGCAGCAAAAACCAATGATCCGGTAAAACAGGCTTTGGTTTCCATGACGCAGACTTTTATAGATACCCTGATAGTCTGCACTATGACGGCTGTAGTTATATTAAGCGCCCCTTACTGGTCTCAGAAGGGAGTTTCTTCGGGAGAATTAACCCTTCTCAGTTTCCAACATTATTTGGGAGATTTCGGAGGATGGGTGATTATTATAAGTACTGTTCTTTTTGGATATTCCACTATTTTGGGATGGTCATATTATGGAGAAAAAGCATTCGAGTTTTTGGCGGGAGAGAAAATAAGTTTAGTCTTTTACAGGGCTGTTTTTATATGTATCATTATGTTGGGAGCCACAACAGAGTTGGAGTTCGTATGGAATTTTTCCGATATGGCTAATGGTTTGATGGCAATTCCGAATCTAATAGCATTATTGTTGCTCTCCAAAGTGATTAAACAGGAAACAGACCGGTATTTTGAAGCTAAAAAGATAAAATAATAATCCATAATGCATCTAAAAAAAG
>JAISMV010000112.1 GCA_031276535.1 Flavobacteriaceae bacterium | reverse complement strand
AGCACGAATGCCTCAGCAGAATCTTTCAATGCCAAAATCAAAAAGTTCAGAAGTAATTTTAGAGGTGTGAGAGACAGAGCTTTTTTCTTGTTTAGATTACAGAATATTTTTGCCTAGTCCCCAAGTTTTGTATTTGATCCACTTTATACGCATGACTTTTCCGGCTTCCGAACAAACAGATATAAGTTCGGCATTAAGTCAGGACTAAGTTGGGATTAAGTTTGTACCAAGTCAGGACTAAGTCAGGACTAAGTCCTCAAGAAGTACATCAAATATAGATTTTTGTACTGAACCCAAATCTATAGCAGAAATAATGGAGCTTTTTAATTGGTCAAATCGTACAAAATTCCGAAATAAATACATTACTCTCCTCATAGAAATAGGAATACTTGAAATGACTATCCCTGACAAGCCGAATAGCCGGTTACAAAAATACCGCTTAACGATATATGGGAAACAGTTAAAAGAAAAATTGTAATGATCTCCCACGCAAACATAGATTTATTCAAATCCTTATTCCGAGGACGTGAAGATGTCTACGTTCGTTGGGAAAAGAATGGGAGAAGTGGGTATATGGGAACAAACCCAAAAGAAAAGCACTAAAAAAAGACTGCCTAAAAAATGAGACAGTCTTTATGTTTATATCAATTTTATATGAAAAATTATTCTACCGTCACTGATTTCGCGAGATTTCTGGGTTGATCTACATTCGCCCCTCTCAATATAGCTATATAGTAAGCTAATAACTGCAACGGAACGGAAGCTAATATAGGAGTAAGACATTCCGAAACATCCGGAATTTCTATTGCCTGTGATACCATACTTCTCACCTGAATATCATTTTCCGTTACAATGGCTATTACTTTTCCTTTTCTTGAATTTATTTCCTGAATATTACTTACTATTTTATCATAATGCAGCGTTTTAGGCGCAATCACTACTACAGGCATGTTATTATCTATCAAGGCAATGGGTCCATGCTTCATTTCTGCGGCAGGGTATCCTTCCGCATGAATATACGAAATTTCTTTTAGCTTCAAGGCGCCTTCTAAAGCGATGGGGTAATTATACCCGCGCCCTAAATAAAGGAAATTATTGGTTCTCGAATACAGTAAAGCGATTTCTTTAACCTGTTCTTCCGTATTTCTTATTACTTTTTCAACCTTATCCGGAATAGTTTCCAATTCTGTTATTAAGGAAGTAAATCTTTCTTTACTTATAGTTCCTCTGTGTTTAGCCAGCTTAATTGCTATCATGGAAAGAACGGCTAACTGAGCGGTAAATGCTTTGGTTGAAGCCACTCCTATTTCCGGACCTGCATGGGTATAAGAACCCGCATCCGTAAGACGTGCTATGGAAGAATCCACCACATTACAGATCCCATAAATAAACGCTCCTTTCTCTTTTGCCAGCTTAAGGGCTGCCAGAGTATCCGCTGTTTCTCCCGACTGGGATATTGCAATTACAATGTCCCGGTCTGTAATGATAGGATTTCTATATCTGAATTCCGAAGCGTATTCCACCTCTACCGGAATTCTGGCTAGATCTTCTATTAAATACTCTCCTATCAGAGCGGCATGCCAAGACGTTCCACAAGAAATAATTATGATCCTTTCGGCATTAAAAAATTTCTCCTGATGATCCCAGATTCCGGACATTTGAATTACTCCTTCTTCCACCAACAGACGTCCTCTCATGGTATCCATGATAGATTTAGGCTGCTCATGGATTTCTTTCAGCATGAAATGGTCGTATCCTCCCTTTTCTATTTCTTCTAGGTTTAATTTAAGTTCCTGAATAATGGGATTAACTTTCGCATTATCTTTTATTTTATGAATGTCTACTCCCTCAAGTGTAATAGCAGCCATTTCTCCATCTTCAAGATAAACGGCTTCCTTGGTAAATTCAACAAAAGGAGATGCATCCGATGCTATAAAATATTCATTTTCTCCTATACCTATGGCTAACGGGCTGCTTAAACGGGCTACTATTATCTCTTCCGGTTGTTCTACTTCCATAACGGCTATGGCGTAAGCGCCTATTACCTCATTAAGGGCATACCGTATTGCAGTGAAAAGATCTACCTTTTGGGTTTCCTGCATAAATTGGATAAGATTTACCAAGACCTCTGTATCCGTTTCACTTTTAAAAACATACCCTTTAGAAGTAAGCATGATCTTCAAAGTGCCGTAGTTTTCTATAATTCCGTTATGAATCAGTGCTATTCTGCCATTGTTGGAGATATGAGGGTGAGAGTTCACATCGCTGGGAACTCCATGGGTTGCCCATCGGGTATGCCCCATTCCTACAGTGGCTTTAGAATTTAATTTTGCACATTTAACTTCTAAATCCGAAACTTTTCCTTTCGTTTTGCGTAATTTGAAGATACCATTTTCATTTAAAATGATTCCTGCGCTGTCATATCCTCTATATTCCAGCCTTTTCAGTCCGTTTATAATGATTGGATATGCTTCTTTATGTCCTATATATCCTGTAATTCCACACATAAGATATTTGTTAAGGTTCTACATAATTATTTTTTAGTGTATATAATTTCCAGTCTTAATTTTTTATCTCCGGTTTCCTGATTTCCATAAAAAATCAATCTGAAAGGCTCATAAGCCCTGCTTGTCCGGTAATATCCGAGATAATTGGTACCTAGAGAATTTAGTGTGAAATTCCCCATTTCCACCAATATTTCGTCATTGGAACTATTTTTTTCCACAACATTTTTTATATGCTGGGTAACATTCAAAGTATAATATCCGGGATTGGATGTTACATCGTATCTCGGGTTAAAATAATACCCCGTCAGGCGGGGATATCCTGTCAAATCCGGTAGGAATGATTTTTCCGTAAGATTGTATCCGTAGATATAATCCGGTTTTGAAACGGCATCTTCCGCCAGATAAAATTTCAACTTGGCATCTATAATCGCCCATCCTTTATTTTGTACGGAATCTCTTACGGCTTCTATCCGGGCATCATCCAGTTTCAAATGAATGGAAGGCCCTCCCATTCCCTGCAAAAATAAACGCTTTTCTCCCGAAGTTACATTCGGATTTTGCATTTGCTGTTTAAACTGGCTGCTGGCGGTATTTCTTTCATAAAAATCGTATTCTCCTGCGGCTGAATTATATACCGAATTCATGGTAAATGCATACGTTGCATTGGTATAAGTGGAAGATGAGGCATCATCCTTATATCTGTAATAAGCCGTAAGGGTTATCCCGCTCTTGGGGAAACTAAACATAAATTTAGAAGCATCCTCATCCGGCGATATTCGGATTCCTTTAAAATATTGAATAAATCTGGAATTGTCGCTTATATCGGAAGAGCCTTTTTTATTAAAGAAATGCTGTTTAAAGTACGCAGCATCCAGCTTGATCCTGTATCCCGCAGCAGTAGACTCTAAAACGGTTGTTCCTTCACTTGTTTTTATGTTAATGCTGGTTACTGAATCTCCTAACACGGCTGTTCCCAGCAAATCTCCCACATCAATAACTTTATCGGAATAAAACCTGGATGTTGAAGACTCCAAAAAGGTTAAGATGCGGTTCACCTTAACTTTCATTTTCGTAGTGCTTCCTTTACTTCCTATGTATGATAACAAAGGGTATTGGGTGATATACTTGATGGTATCGATCCCACTGGAACTTCCCGGATTCAATATAACCTGCTTTACCGTAGGCAAAGACGATTGATACCCCGGATTAAGGGTTAATATTACGGAATCTACTTCCTGAATGTTCCCCAAAATTTCACTTGAAGAACTCAGTCTTACCTGCATATTGAACGAGGCTTTGGATTTACCAAAAACATTATCTTCATAAACACCCACCAAACCATTGGTTAATGTAGCATAATCCGCTCTGATAGTGTCATTATTGAATACGTTATAAGCTACCAAGTCAACATAAGCTACGTTGCCTTCAGGTTTGTCCGGTATAAAGTTGGAACCGATGCTTGTTATATCATTCTCACAACTTAATAATAAAAAAGTCATCGGTACAAAATTCAGCACCAATAACTTTAACCTGTATTTAAATATATTCATATTCTCTTTTACTCTTGGATATTTATTTCCTTTGCATCCTGATAAATACTCCTTACATTCTCATTATGAGGAAAATCAAATTTGGAATTTTCCAGTTGACTGAATAAATCTTCCAGTTCATCCAACAAAATTTCTTCTCCTTTCACCACTGCATCAGAATCTTTCATGGCTTCTTTTATTATGTTAACGTAAGAATTGTCAGTTAAGTATCTGAATTTATTAGTGTCTATATTATCAAATTCCAAAATATCTTTCAGATTATCGCTGAAAACGCCTCCGTTCCCGTGATTGTATACGGATATAACGATTTTTATATCACTGAAAAAAGCGTCATTTGCATAATTGGTTTTCAGGTAAATGGGCAAGAAACTGGACATCCATCCGTGTACGTGGATCACATCGGGAATCCAATTCAGTTTTTTTATGGTTTCCAATACTCCTTTGGTAAAGAAAACGGCTCTTTCGTCGTTATCTTCAAACCATTGGTTGGAATCATCCTGATAGGTTGCCTTTCTTTTAAAATATTCCTGATTTTCTATAAAATATACCTGCATTCTTTCTCCCGGCAAAGAAGCAACTTTGATTACCAACGGCTGATCCAAATCATTAATAATCAAATTCATTCCTGATAATCGGATTACTTCATGAAGCTGGAACCGTCTTTCATTTATCAGCCCGAACTTGGGCATAAAAATTCTAACATCATTCCCTTGTGCAAACATCTGTTTGGCTAGATTGTAAACTCCTGATGAAATGGGATTTTCATTGAAATATGGAACTAACTCAGAAGTTACATGAAGTATTCTTTTTGAACTCATTATAAATTATAGACTGATTTTAATTTATTGCAAAGGTACAAAAAATTAATGAATTGTAGTATGTTTGCATTCCAAAGTGTGATACTTGTCATTTAAAAATAAATTATGCTGATAATAAAAAACAGACAGGAACTCTCTGATTTTGTACAATCCATAAGGGCAAAGCAACTAACTCTTGGCTTCGTTCCAACTATGGGCGCCTTGCACGAAGGGCATCTTTCCCTTATCAAAAGATCCATTGAAGGAAATCAATATACTCTGTGCAGTATTTTTGTAAATCCCACCCAATTCAATAATCCCACTGATTTGGAAAAATATCCGAGAACCGAACAGGAAGACATAAGAAAACTGGAATCGGCAGGTTGTGATGCCGTATACATTCCCGGAGTGAACGATTTATATCCGCAAGGATTAGAAAACGACTTCACAGACATGGGAGGGTTGGATTCGGTAATGGAGGGCGCTTTCCGTCCCGGACATTTTCAGGGCATGGCAACGGTGGTAAAACGGCTTCTGATGCAAGCTCAGCCAACAAGAGCCTATTTCGGGGAAAAGGACTTTCAACAATTGCAGATCATCCGGAAAATGGTAAAAGATGAAAAACTACCTGTAGAGATCATAGGAGTTCCCATCGTCAGGGAAGAAAGCGGATTAGCCCTAAGTTCCAGAAACATGAGACTATCTCCCGATTTTAAAGAAAAATCGGTTATGATTTATCAAACCTTAGTGAAAGCCAAAGAATTAGCCTCTCAACTTCCTCCCCGACAAATCATTCCCATAATTGAACAAATATATTCCCATTCCGATTTAAAGCTGGAATATTTTACCCTAGTAGAAGAAGAAGATCTGCGTACTTTTGATGATTTTGAAAAGGGCAAGCATTACCGGGCTTTTGTAGCAGCCTTTGCCGGAGAAATACGCCTGATCGATAATATTCAAATAAGATAATATTAAAACTGTTATCTTTGTATTAAAATTATAAACTATAAAAATGCTAATAGAAGTTTTAAAATCAAAAATTCACAGAGTAACTATTACAGGTGCCAATTTAGATTATATAGGCAGCATTACAATTGATGAAGACTTGTTGAACTCAGCAGGAATGATTCCCGGTGAAAAAGTGAGCATTGTAAATGTAAACAATGGAGAAAGATTTGAAACTTATATAATTAAAGGCAATAAAGGTTCCGGAGAGATCAATCTTAACGGACCCGCTGCCAGAAAAGTACAAAAAGGAGATATTATTATTATTATCGCTTATGCTCTAATGGAATTTGAAGAAGCAAGAAAATTCCAACCTACTATTATTTTCCCTAATGAGAAAACGAATCGCATAGAATAGCTTCATTTTTAATTTTATGAAGAAAAAAATTAAAACGTTTTTCACCATTACCCTGTCGGTTTTTATTGCCGGTGGTTTGATGTATCTAGTCTCCAGAAGCTTAGGCGGAGATTTTATAGAAAAAACCATTTCCGTAACCCAAAAAGCCGATTACACGTGGATTGGGATCTCTGCCGTCTTGGGCATTATAGCATACTGGATGCGGGCTGTCCGATGGATTTTACTGCTGGAGCCGATGGGTTATAAGATCACTAATTCGAATGCTCTCTGGTCTCTCTCTTTCGGATATTTTTTAAATTTGGGAATACCAAGAATGGGTGAAATAGGAAGAGCTACAGCCTTGCAGACAGTAGAGGGCGTACCTTTCTCCAATTCTTTCGGGACTATAGTTACCGAACGAATCATCGACTTATTCTTCATGATTTTATTTCTGACTCTGGCACTGACCTTTAACCATTCCTCACTCCTATCCTTTTTTGATTTGTTGAAAGAAAATGACCAACCCGCAGAGGAAAAAAGTTTCTTTTTATATTACGTAATTGTCGGTGTCTTTGCTTTCATAGGGATTATGCTTTTTGCTTTCAGAAAGAAAATAGCTCAATTATCCCTCACAAAAAAGATCCTTGCTTTGATGAAGGGCATCACGGCCGGATTAATCTCCGTTTTCAGGCTGAAACAAAGAATACGTTTCATTTTTTTATCCTTCGGAATCTGGACATGCTATTTTTTTTCCTCTTATGTGGTTCTTTTTGCCCTGCCCGAAACCTCTTTTATTCCCATCCAGACAGGGTTTTATATTTTAGCGGTAGGTACGCTGGGAATGATAGTCCCTGCTTCGGGAGGAATCGGAGCGTTTCACGGAGCTATGATGATTGGTTTTTCCGCCTTATTTCTAAGTCTGGGGAAATCCGCCGAAGAAGGTAAAGAAATCGGATATTCTTATGCTCTCCTCTCCCACGGATTGCAAATGATCATCATGATCGTTATGGGAATATTGTCTATTCTTATGCTGGCTAAAAACAAAAAGAAAATCTAAGAGCCTGTTTAAATTTTATTCAAATATTTATTTTTAGGTTCTAATTATATTTTGAATTCTTTTTAAGCTCTTTTGAGCGTCTTTTTCTCTTTTTCTTCTTGATTTAGCCCGCTAAATCTTC
>JAISMV010000106.1 GCA_031276535.1 Flavobacteriaceae bacterium | reverse complement strand
TCATACAATTACCCATAAAAAGTAAGATAAATCCGCAAAGCATTATCCTGCTAAATTAATTTTTATGTTATTGATATTTCTACCGAAGACAAATTTGTTCAGGTATTGAATAGTAGCTGGGTTGTAATTTTGGTTTAACCGGCTTAAAATAAAAATTTTCAAGATCAAATAATTTACGTAATTCTTTCAAAATTAATTTGTAACTTGCATCCAAGTTGCTTATACGTTCATATGTATGGAATTAAATAAATATATAGCTTTTTAACTAATTGAGTAACTTTTTTATATTATATTAAGTTTTATCAAAATAATATGAAAACAAAAAAAGTATTTTTCTCGTTTATATTGTGTCTCGCCTTCATGACTTCGTGGGGACAGGATATTACAGGAGACTGGAATGGTGTTCTGGAAGTTAAGGGCTTTCAGTTGCGGCTGATATTTCATATTCACAAATCAGGAGACAGTTATTCTGCCACGATGGAAAGTCCCGACCAAAATGCAAAAGGGATTCCAGTCACTTCGATAAACTTTGAACCTCCCACCTTGAAACTTTCCGTTTCAAACGCGGGTATCGAATACGAAGGTACAGCAGGTGCGGATGGAAATATTACAGGTACGTTCAGACAAAGAGGACAGTCCTTCCCTCTGAATTTAACAAGAGCGCCTGTTGAAAAAAAGGAACTTCGCCGTCCGCAAGAACCGGCAAAACCCTATCCGTATCTGGAAGAAGAAGTTTCTTTTGAAAACAGAGAGGCGGGGATCCGTCTAGCGGGGACGTTGACTTTACCTAAAAAAGAGGGACGCTTTCCGGCAGTTGTTCTGATAAGCGGCAGTGGGGCGCAAAACCGGGATGAAGAGTTGTTGGGACACAAGCCGTTTCTCATCATTGCCGATTATCTGACACGGAACGGAATCGCCGTTTTACGTTTCGATGACCGGGGAACAGCCGCTTCAACAGGAGATTTTAAAAAGGCTACCACGGCTGATTTTTCAACGGATGTGGAAGCTGCCGTAAAATATCTGCTGACAAGAAAAGAAATCAATCAAAAACAAATCGGGTTGATTGGACACAGTGAAGGAGGAAATATTGCGCCGATGGTTGCAGCTCGTTCAAAAGATATTGCCTTCATTGTTTTGCTGGCAGGAACAGGGATTCCCGGCGATAAACTCATTTTACTTCAGACCGAGGCCATCAGGAGAGCTTCGGGTGTGAGCGAGGAGTATTTGCAGGAGGAAATATCATTTAGTCGAAGTATTCATGACTTAATCCTCCAGTCAACCGGAAAGGAAGATTTTCAAACCGTTGCGCCGGCGCGTATCAAAGAATTGATTGCAAAGTATCCGGCAGTAAAACCGGCAAACGTGAGCGAAGATGTATTTATTGATTCGCAAATACAAAATCTGACAAATAATTGGATATGGTTGCAATACATGTTAAAACACAATCCTGCCGTGGATTTGGAGAAAGTGAAATGTCCCGTTCTGGCGTTGAACGGAGAAAAAGATTTGCAGGTTCCGGCAAAAATAAATCTGGAAGCCATCCGGACAGCATTGCTGAAAGGGGGAAATAAAAAAGTTACCATCATAGCGCTCCCCGGACTGAATCATCTGTTTCAGGAAAGTGAAACCGGTTTGCGGTCAGAATACGGAACGATCGAACAAACGTTTTCACCTATCGCCTTACAGGAAATCCTGAAATGGATAACGGCGCAAATCAATTGAAAATCTTATTTGGAGTATATGGAAAGGTTAGTAAAAAACCATAGCGCATTATCTTTAGGTTAAGCGAAAAGCTAATTACTTTTTCTCTTTATTCTAAGGTCACGATGGGAATTATCATTTCTTCCATAGAGACTCCCCCATGTTGATACGTATCTTTATAATAATTCACATAATGATTGTAGTTTTTAGGGTAAGCGAAGAATTTATTTTCTTTTACAAAAATATATTTTGAATTTACATTAACCTTAGGAAGAAAATAATCTTCCGGATTATTAATGACAAAAACATCCTTTTCCTCATATTGAAGATTTTTCCCCAGTTTATACCTCAGATTAGTGGAAGATTCCTTGTCACCGACTACTTTGCTTGGCTTTTTCACATAGATAGTACCGTGGTCGGTAGTTATGATTACTTTGTATCCTTCCGCGGCTGCCAATTGGATGGTTTTCAGTATGCTGGAATTTTCAAACCAAGTATAAGTCAGGGAACGAAATGTTTTGTCGTCCCGGATTAATTCATTTACTATATTGTTGTTGGTTTTGGCGTGAGAAAGAATATCTATGAAATTGTAAACAATAGTTATAAAATCCGTATTACTGTAAGATTTGAATTCATCATAAACCTTCTTTTCAAATTCGGCATTTAGTATTTTAAAATATTTACTTTTCACATCTTTCATGCCCAATCGCTGAAGTTGAGCAATCATTAATTCATTTTCATATTGGTTTTTGTGTCCCTCGTCATTTTCACCTACCCAGTACTGAGGATATTTTTTTTCTATTTCCCAGGGTAATAATCCGGCAAAGAATGAATTTCTGGCATATTGAGTTGCAGACGGAAGTATGCTGAAATAGGATCTTTCCGTTGCAGATCTAAAAGATTTTTTAAATAAAGGCTCTATAATTTTCCATTGATCATAGCGCAGATTGTCAATCACCAATAGCAGAACTTTTTTATTTGCCGCGATGACGGGGCGGATCACCTCCTTAAAAACAGTATGGGACATTATGGGCTTTTGTTCGGAATGCAGCCAGTCGTAATAATTGTTTTCGATAAACTTCGCAAACAGACTATTTGCCTCTTCTTTTTGGTTTTGAAGAATGCCCCCCATTTCCTTATCGGAAAGTTTGTCAAAACGTAGATCCCATAAGACTAACTTTAAATATAATTGAATCCAGTCTTCATATGTCTGAGCATATAGTAGATCCATGGAAATTTTTCGGAATTCCTGCTGATAGCTTTGAACCGTTTTTTTCTCTATGATCTCCTCACTTTTTAAAATTTTCTTGAGACTTAGTAAGATCTGATTGGGATTTACCGGCTTCAGGATATAATCCGCTATTTTTTCCCCTATAGCCTCCTCCATTATAGCTTCCTCCTCATTTTTTGTAATCATCACAACCGGCAGCCCCGGATTTATTTCCTTTATTTTTTGTAATGCTTCAAGTCCTCCGATTCCGGGCATGTTCTCATCCAGCAAGACCGCATTAAAACTTTCTTTGGGAATTAGTTCCAATGCATCGGCAGCATTAGTGGCTTCTACTACCTCATATCCTCTGCCTCTTAGAAAAATAATATGAGACTCTAACATCTCTATTTCATCATCAATCCATAAAATTTTTCCACTCATTTCTATATGGCTTTATTTTATATTTTTGCATAAACTTACAAAAAATATGCCCTTTGAAAAAATAAATAAAAGAAAAATATTTAATGATCCTGTTTTAGGGTTTATTTCCATCTCGGATGAATTGATTTTTGATTTGATAGAGCATCCCTATTTTCAAAGATTGAAAAGAATTTCCCAAACCGGACTTAGTTACTATGTGTATCCGGGAGCTACACACACGCGTTTCTTACATTCTTTGGGGTGTATGCACCTTATGCAGACAACGCTTCAGATATTAAAAGATAAAGGAGTAGACATTACGAAAGAAGAAGAAAGAGCTTCCATAATTGCGATCTTATTGCATGATCTGGGACACGGACCTTTTTCCCATACTCTTGAATTAACATTGATGGAAAGAGTGAGCCATGAAAATATTTCAATTACTTTCATGAATTTGCTTAATCGTGAATTTAACAATGAATTGTCGCTGGCGCTGGATATTTTTTTAGATAAATATCCCAGAAAATTTTTTCATCAGTTGATTTCAAGTCAGATAGATCTGGATAGATTGGATTATTTAAAAAGAGATAGTTTTTTTACCGGTGTTTCGGAAGGAAATGTCAATTCGGAACGGATTATAACCATGATGAATGTAGTAGATGATGAATTAGTGATTGACAGTAAAGGAATTTATTCCATAGAAAAATTCTTAACTTCCAGAATGTTCATGTATTGGCAGGTTTATTTCCATAAAACATCCGTAACAGTTGAATTTTATTTGATGGAAGTCTTAAAAAGAGCTAAATATCTGGTTCAATGCGGAGAAAATGTGCCCTCTACAGATAACTTAAAATATTTTCTGGAAAAGAAGGATTTATTAAATCCGGGAAAAGAAGATTTGGACAAGTTCTCTCAACTGGATGATTCCGACATCATTTCTGCATTAAAAGTATGGCAGACCCACGACGATAGAATCTTACGTATTTTGAGTAAAGCCATTATTCACCGAAATCTGCCGTCTTCCCTCATAATTTCATCCCCTTTTTCAAAAGAAAAAATGCAGGAATTAAAAAAGAAAACAGAAAAAATATTTAAAATAGAGGATGGGAAATACTTTGTACATCAGAATGAATTAAGCGTATTAGCATATAACGATAAAAAAAATCCAATAAAATTTTTATTAAAAAATAAGGAAGTGAAAGAACTGCAGGATTTGGACAATCAGGTTTTAGTTAAAGACTTGAGAAAAAAAATAACCAGATATCATCTATGTATTCCCAGAGAAGTGGGTTTTGAACCGGAGTAGATATATGCTCGAAAAGAGTATAAGAGGGTAGGGGGTAAGTTCTTGTTTAACTGAAAGTTAGTATTGATAACGATTGCCCTTACCAAAAAACGGAGACGATAGCTTGACGTCCTTTGTGGGGCTGTTCTTTGAGAATCTTCCGGTTTCTGATGCATAATTCGGGTTAGAACAATCCATGAATGCTTGCCTCAACCTGATTGATGATTTCGCCCAGATCTTCCGTGTTATCCACGAAATTTATGTCGTCTACATCAACAATTAATAATTTCCCTTCAGTATAGCCGGAAATCCAGTTTTCGTATTTTTCATTTAGTCGGTTAAGGTAATCGATACTAATGGAAGCCTCATATTCTCTTCCCCTTTTTTGTATCTGGTTGACCAGTGTAGGAACGGAAGCCCTTAAATAAATAAGCAAATCCGGAGCTTCAATAAAATCTTTCATTAAATTGAACAGATTGATATAATTATCGAAATCGCGGGTTTGCATTAAGCCCATTTCATGCAGATTGGAAGCAAATACGTACACATCTTCGTAGATGGTTCTGTCCTGTATAATATTTTTCTTGCTTTCTCTTATTTCCTTGATCAGTTTATAGCGGGAACTTAAAAAATAGATCTGCAGGTTAAAAGACCATTTAGCCATATCGTAATAGAAATCATCCAAGTATGGATTATCATCCGGATCATCAAAATGAGCTATCCATTTATAATTCTTAGCTAATAATTTCGTCAACGTTGTTTTTCCTGCTCCGATATTTCCCGTTATAGCAATGTGCATTTTAAATAATAGTTTTAATTTTCTGTTTCTAGTTTGTAAAGGTACATAACCTTAGGTTTCCATAGGAATAATTGCTGATTAAAAATATAATAACCCTCCCCTTTTTGAGGTAGTTTTATCTTTTTGGCTTCATTTTCAAAATCATAGGAATATAAATGATCATCCGTAATCCAAAGGAAATTTTTGTCGTTCCAATAATGGAAATCTACGTTTGAGATATTGTAAGTTATGGCGTTCTGAATGTTTTGTTTAATAATCGTATAATTGTTTTTTATAGAATCATTCGGGCCGGTTCTTTGCAACAAAAGGAACTTAAAGTTTTTGTATAAATAAATCTCTTTAAAAGATTTATTTACAGATATTTCATCATATAAAGAATTAGAGAATATAATATCTTTATGAACTCTGTAATCATACTGAATAAATCTTCCGGTTGCAAATTCATCAAAATAGGTTAATGAATTATTATCTTCAATAAAGATCAAATCAGGATTGATGATCTGACTCGTTAAAATCGGGATTTTATCCTGAGTAGCGATGAGCTTATCATCATAAAATGCCAGTGTTTTATTTATTTTATTCAGAACAACAAGGAATAAAGGATTTACGATAAACAATTTTTTTGAAGGAGTAAAGTCCTTTAAAAAGTAAGTTTCTTTAGTATTGGGATTATATTTTAACAAAGAATTTTCTTCGTTTGAGAAAAAATATAAAGAATTGAATATATCTGCCCGAAAAAAAGTGTACGAAGCAGGAATATCTATCCTTATACTGTCTTGTAAAGCAATATTTTGCCCATTACCCCCAAACGAGGTGAAAAATAAAAATAGAAACCAAATTCTATTCATATATATGAATTTTTTAAGAAAGCATAAAGGTAGGAAAAAAATTAATATTTCCATCGACAGTAATTATATTGACTGCAATTCTTATAATTTTTTGGTCAATAATCTCCTGACAAAAATCAGAACGGGCATAGGCTTAAAATACAAATTTCAAATTACTATGTGAAACATATTATAAAATTTAGTAATTTTGCAATCTTGAATGCGATATGAACAAAATTCCAAAACAATTATAATCAACCCCATGGCTACAAAGAAAAAAGCAGATACCACTACAGTTGAAGAGAAGCTGAGAGCATTATATGATTTGCAAATCATTGATTCTCGTTTAGATGAACTAAGAAATTTAAGAGGTGAACTACCTATAGAAGTGGAAGATTTGGAAAATGAGATAGCAGGTTTGGAAAAAAGGATAGGGAAGATTGAAGATGAAGTAGTAGACCTTACCAATGAAATTAAAATAAAAAATGAATTAAATAAAAATTCAGAAGCTCAAATTAAAAAATATAAAACACAGCAGGACAATGTGCGAAATAACAGGGAATTTGAAGCTTTAACCAAAGAGATAGAGTATCAGGAATTGGAAATTCAATTACAAAATAAGAAAATCAGGGAAATTAATGCCAAAATTGAATTTAAAAGATCTCAGATAGAAGAACAACAAGTTAAGCTAAACAGCTTTCAGGAGCATTTAAAACATAAAAAATCAGAATTGACGAATCTGATCAAGGAAACAGAAAAAGAAGAAAATTTCTTGTTGGAAAAATCCAAAGAATATGCTTCCAAAATAGACGAAAGATTATTGAACAATTACCACAGGATCAGAAAAAGTTCTAAGAACGGACTTGCGATAACCAGTATAGACCGTGGAGCTGTAGTAGGTTCGTTCTTTACGGTTCCTCCTCAAAAACAAGTGGAAATAGCATCCAGAAAAAAAATAATTTTAGACGAACACAGTGGGAAAATTCTGGTAGATGAATTTTTGGCAGGAGAAGAACAGGAAAAAATGAAGAAATTATTGAAATAAAACGGCAGGAGCAAAACCGAAAGCGTGCTATACACACAGGACTGACTGATTATCAATGTATAGTGATGAGAGATTTTGTTTCTTCAGTTTTTGATTTTTATAAACATTAAAACATCGTCTGGTATCCGAGAAGTAACTTCGGATGTTTAATTATTCCAAAAAATATTGAGAAAAATAACGAGAACAATAGCTTTTCATACCTTAGGTTGTAAATTGAACTTTGCCGAAACATCAACCATTGCAAGGCAGCTGCTGAACGAAGGCTTTACCAAAGTATCCTTTGACGAAATTGCAGATGTCTATGTAATCAATACCTGTTCTGTTACAGATAATGCAGACAAAGAATGCAAAACCATTGTCAGAAGAGTGCTCCAAAAGAATCCCGAAGCCTTGATCTGCGTGATAGGCTGCTATGCTCAATTAAAACCCGATGAAATAGCAAAGATTGAAGGAGTAGATCTGGTGTTGGGAGCTAAGGAAAAATTCACTATCCATAAATATATTCACGAATTAAAAAAGGACTCCGATACTAAAATTCATTCCTGTGAAATTAATGAAACCGACTTTTTTGTGGGTTCTTACTCTATTGGAGACAGAACCCGTGCTTTTCTAAAGATACAGGACGGATGTGACTATAAATGCACCTACTGCACAATTCCTCTAGCCCGTGGGGCTTCCCGTTCCGATGCCTTGGAAAATGTATTGCGTCAGGCAAAAGAGATTTCCGAAAAAGGAATTAAAGAAATCGTACTTACGGGAGTAAACATAGGAGACTACGGAAAAGGAGAATTTGGCAATAAAAAACACAAACATACCTTTTTAGATTTAATTCGGGAGCTGGATAAGATTCAGAACATTGAAAGAATCCGTATATCGTCCATTGAACCCAATCTGTTAAAAAACGAAACCATAGACTTTGTTTCACGATCAAACAGTTTTGTTCCTCATTTTCATATTCCTTTACAATCGGGAAGCGATGAATTACTAAAAAAAATGAAGCGCAGATACCTTTCCGACTTATATAGAGAAAGAGTGGAAAAAATTCATTCCGTCATTCCGGATGCCTGCATCGGAGTAGACGTAATTGTAGGATTTCCGGGCGAGACAGAAGAAATATTTTTAGAAACGTATAACTTTTTGCAGAGCATCCCTGTCAGTTATCTGCATATTTTTACCTATTCCGAAAGAGACAATACCGAAGCCATTCATATGGAAAATGCAGTGCCCGTTTCGGAAAGAAAAAGGAGAAACAAAATGTTGAAAATACTTTCAGAAAAAAAACGTCATGCTTTTTATGAATCTCAACTGGGCAAAATAAAAAAAGTACTTTGGGAAGATGAAAATAAAAACGAAATGATGTTTGGGTATACCGAAAACTATGTAAGAGTCAGTCAACCGTATAATAAAGAATCCGTTAATCAATTGGAAGAGGTGTTCTTAGACAGATTTGATTCTTTTGGAAATATTATAGTTCATTCAGCCGTGCTAAAATAATAGGGTTTGATTATAGATACAGATGAAGGCTGTGTTTTTCCCTAAAATGAGCTTGAAATATTGATAAGAGTTCTGTATTTCTGCTGTTCTGACTGATATTCTTTTTTTAAGACATTGTCTGTGAAAATTTCTTTAATATAATGAATATAAGCAGTTTATTTAAGCTTTTTGTGCGATTATATTCTTATTTTTTTTGTCGTGTACTAAGAAAAACATCATGCATAAAAATAAATTCAAATATTTGTTTTAACTTTGATAGATGATGATAAAGCTGATTATTTTTGATTTAGACGGAACCTTGCTCAACACGATTGATGATTTAGGAAATTCTTGTAATCATATTCTGGAAAAATATAATTACCCCGTTCACCCGTTAGATTCTTACAGGTATTTTGTAGGAAACGGAATAAGCAAATTGATAGAAAGAGCATTGCCTGAAACGGAAAGAAATCCGGAGTTCGTGGAAAAACTAAGAAAAGAGTTTATAAAATATTATAGCGAACATTCTGAGGATAGAACCACTCCGTATCCGGGAGTTGTTAAAATGTTGAAAGATTTGGAAGCGATGGACATAAAACTGGCCGTTGCCTCCAATAAGTTTATTTCAGGAACCCGGGCTTTGGTTCAGAAATATTTTGGAGATATTCGGTTTGTTTCCGTGTTGGGACAAAGAGAAGGTGTCGCCGTAAAGCCGGATCCCCGGATTGTTTATGATACAATGGAAGGATCGGGAATACAAAATAAAAATGAAATCCTGTATGTGGGAGATACCGGAATAGATATGAAAACAGCCCGAAATTCAGGTATAGAAGGAATAGGAGTGCTTTGGGGGTTCCGACCTGAAAAAGAACTGAAAGATGCAGGAGCAGTTTACATCGTTAAAGAAGCAGAAGAGATCATAGAAATAGTTCAAAGTAAGTCCTAGCTTGTTTTCCTTTTCTGGTAATCGGATTTTTAAAAATAAAGAAAAGATTCGGTTGTCCTACAAGACAGAAAGTAATCGGATTCTTACTTTTTTTATATGTAATAATCCGAAACATCGATGATTCCCGCACGGATGGCATATCTTGTAGCTTCATGCGCATTGTTTATTTCTAATTTCCGGAAAATGTTTTTGCGGTGAGTGGTTACCGTATGAAAACTAAGATTCCGAAGGGCGGCAATTTCTTTAGTTGTTCTTCCCAAAGCCATTTCCCGTAAAATTTCCTTTTCCGTAGAAGTAAGAGTATTATCAATTTTGATTTCCTTGTTGTTCATTAATAACAAGTTGGTCACGTTGGAACATATAAAACGCTCATTCTGGAATGCTAACGAAAGAGAGGTGTTTATCTCCCCTATAGAGGAAGTTTTTAGTACCACACTGAAAACCCTACTGTTAAATATAACTTTTTTAAGAAAATCAATACTCAGTTCATCAGAGAACAGCAACCAGCGGACTTTCGGAAAACGGGCACTGATATTTAATAATTCGTCCACGCTGTTGAAATCGCAAAGAGTATAGTCCAATATAACAAAAGCATCATCATGGGTCGTCAGAAAGGAAATAAGAGAGCCCTTGTTATTGGTATAGGACAAAACCGCACCCGCCTCATTTTGCCTGACAAGAATTTCTATTCCTATGCGTGTGATGTCTTGCTTGTCTATGATGATTACATTTTTTTCCATCGTCTAATACGTCGCATTAACAGTTAAATATGAAAAACTTTATAAAAGTAAGGATATATAAAAAATTTAGAAGAAAAAAATGTCTTCAGGATTCCTATTCTCCTTTTTTATCTTTTATGTAAACCGCATTCCTTCTGTTCGGGGTTTTCCCACCACCATCGTCCGGCTCTGACATCTTCCCCTTCGGCAACAGCACGTGTGCAGGGTTGGCATCCGATGCTCGGGAAACCTCTTTTGTGCAGTACATTGTAAGGTACCTGATGTTGGTTGATATACTCCCATACTTTCTGTTCACTCCAGTGTACTAACGGATTTATTTTGATCAGTTTATTGGCTTCATCCCATTCCACGGTCTGCACTTTGGTACGGGTGACGGATTGTTCCTGACGTAAGCCGCAAATCCATACATCAAGATCGGACAATGCCCGAAGTAATGGATTTATTTTCCGCACCTGACAACAATTTTTACGTTTTTCTACGGATTCGTAAAAAGGATTTATCCCGTTTATCTTGACAAAGTCTTCAATCAACTGATGATTGGGAAAATAAATACTTATCTTGATATTGTATTTCATATTCGTTTTTTCGATAAGCGAATACGTTTCGGGAAACAACCGCCCGGTGTCAATAGTAAATATTTTAGCTGTAGGAGACACCTTTACTATCATATCCGTAAGAACTTGGTCTTCAAGCCCTAGGCTGGAAGCCAAAGCAATCCTGTCATCATATTCGTTAAGAAAATGAGTAAGGATCTCTTCCGGAGATTTTTTGTCAAATTGACGATTCCATTGTTCTATAAGCTCTTCCATATAAGTATTAAATGCTAAAGGTTTGGTCTGCCAAAGGTTCCACAATCATTCCTGCCCCTACGGTTTCGTAAGTGGCTTCGTTTATAAGGATCAAACTTCCGGTAATACGATTTTGTGAATAAAGATCATATTTAAGGGGTTTGGATGTTTTAAGATTTATATGTGCAATGTCATTCATTTTTACCACCTTATCATCCTTGATATTTTCCAGTGTATTGATGTTTACTTTAAAATATACATCTTTCACAATTCCGAAAACTTCATCGGTAGAATGTTTGATGATATATTTCCCCCCGATGCTTAGCGGTCTTTGGTTCAGCCAGCAGATCAACAAGGAAATATTGGCATCAATATGAGGAAGATTATCACTTTTCACTATCATGTCTCCACGACTGACGTCTATGTCATCCGCCAAACGGATGGATACCGATTGAGGGGCAAAAACTTCCTCCCGTGGCTGGTCGGCTTCGTCTATAGCTGCTATCTCGGATTGAGTGAGGGAAGGCAAAACGGTTATTGCATCTCCGACCTTAAACTTTCCGCTGGCGATTCTTCCGGCATAAGCTCGATAATCATGAAATTCATCGGTTTGGGGACGTATCACATATTGTACGGGAAAGCGGGCAGGCAGCTCATAAATGTCGGTCTTAACCGGAATTGTTTCCAGTAAGTGGAGCAGGGTATCACCCTGATACCATGGCATATTTTCCGATGGCTTTACCACATTATCTCCATCACGGGCGGAAATAGGAAGGAAATAAACATTTTTCAGCTGTAATTTTTGGATAATTCCCTGATATTCTTCTTTTATCTTGGTGTATGTCTCCTCCGAAAAGTTAACAAGATCCATTTTATTAATAGCGACAATAATATTCGAGATCTGCAACAGTGAAGCGATATAGGAATGGCGTTTTGTCTGCTCAATAATGCCGTTTCGTGCATCAACGAGGATGATTGCCACATCGGCAGTTGATGCTCCGGTAACCATATTCCGGGTGTATTCAATATGCCCCGGGGTATCGGCAATGATGAATTTTCGTTTAGGAGTGGCAAAGTATCTGTACGCTACGTCTATCGTGATACCTTGTTCTCTTTCCGCCCGGAGTCCGTCGGTCAGCAAGGCTAGATCCACCTCTTCGTTTCCCATGCGTTCGCTAGCTGCTTTTACAGCTTCGAGTTGATCTTCGAAAATTGATTTGCTGTCGTAAAGCAACCGACCTATCAGAGTACTCTTTCCATCATCTACGCTTCCTGCGGTGGTAAAGCGCAATAATTCCATGTCTAAATATCCGCTCATAATTATTTAATGAAAATTAATTTTTATATTATTAAGATTAAAATTTATTATGTAAATCTTAGGGTATTATTTAATTTTATCCGTGTTTTTTTGTATTAGATATTTCTATTTTAATATAACCTTATTTTTAAACCTTGTCAAAATTGATAAAATACAGCAATCCACAAGGAGAGTTTTTGTTTTTTTACCGCCTTCGTATTGATAATCCCGGGAACTTCCTCTCTTGAATATTTTGTGTCGATGATGAAGGCGGATTAACTTTTTATGTTTTTATGCATACAAAGGGAGTTTTACACTATAATTGTTTACCGGTTAAAAATATCCTGCTTTTTTACGGTCTTCCATAGCGGCTTCCGAGCGTTTGTCATCGGCTCTTCCTCCTCGTTCGGTAACACGGGAAGAGGCGATCTCATCAATAATATCTTCCAGGGTGTTAGCTTCAGAGATGGTAAGACCGGTACAGGAAATATCCCCTATGGTACGGCATCGCACTCGTTTCACTTCAATTTTTTCATTAGGTTTCAGCTTCATAAAAGGATAGGCTGCCAGCCACACGTCGTTGCGAAAGAATACTTCCCGCTCGTGTGTATAATAGAGGCTTGGAAGAGCTATATTTTCCAAAAGGATATATTGCCACACGTCCATTTCCGTCCAATTGCTTAAAGGGAAAATACGGAAGTGTTCTCCCTGATTTTTTTTTCCGTTGAATATGTTCCACAATTCAGGGCGTTGATTTTTAGGATCCCATTGCCCGAATTCGTCACGGTGAGAAAAAAAACGTTCTTTGGCACGGGCTTTTTCTTCATCCCGGCGCGCGCCTCCAAGAGCGGCATCAAATTTATATTTTTCCAGAGAATCGAGAAGCGTGGTCGTCTGTAATTTGTTACGGCTTGCATTATATCCTTGTTCTTCTACTACTCTTCCTGTATTGATGGATTCCTGAACCGAACCTACGATTAGTTTAACTTTGAGACGTTGTACCAGTTCATCTCTGAAAGTGATGGTTTCTTCAAAATTATGTCCCGTATCAATATGCAGGAAAGGAAAAGGAATAGTGGCGGGATAAAAGGCTTTATAAGCCAGATGTGCCATTACAATCGAGTCTTTTCCTCCTGAAAACAATAATACCGGTCTTTCAAATTGAGCGGCAACTTCCCTTAATACATAAATCGACTCAGATTCCAATTCCCTTAAATGGGTCAATTTGTTACTCATGTATTGTATGTATTTTTAATTGTTTGTTATTTTTTAACTTTTTATTAAATCCTTTTTACAAAGTTAGCATTTCTAGATGAACGTATCTAAATTTTTAATAAAATAAGAATAAAAACCGGATAATATCAATGAGGTTAGGATTAATCCGGAAAATTCCAATAAATTAACACTTTCAATATCAATAGATAGGTCACTTTTTTTAAAATAAGGTTGGGGATTGAGCAAAGAAAAAAATTTTTTCAAATAGGGTTAAATCGTATGATTCGCATACTCATGCTGCTGCTGAACAAGGTATAATAAGATATTGAAAACAGGAGATTTTGGGAGATGCACGGCATTTTAAGGTAATCGGAACTCGATTTAAGAGCCTGTTTAAATTTTATTGCGATTATATTTTATTGCTATTTTTGAGATGGATTTTTTGCTTTTTATTTGAAGATTTAGCGGGCTAAATCAAGAAGAAAAAGTGAAAAAGACGC
>JAISMV010000095.1 GCA_031276535.1 Flavobacteriaceae bacterium | reverse complement strand
TGACATACCCTTGTTGCGGACTGTAGATTAATTGAGCTTCGTTGTGGTTCAGTTTTGCAGAGATGTACTTTATTGATCCATCGTAGGTGAAAGTTTGGGTATCATCAGCCTGTATTACCGACTGAGCCTTCTTGATGGTAAGAGATGCGGTGAGTTGGACGGTTCCGTAAGCGGCATGGGTTAGCGGCGCTTTTACCGTATCGATTCCTGCGTTCACCGGCGCGTTGTTTTCTTAGGTTACATCGGTGCCCTGCGGAAGTTCGGTTACCTGTAGGCTGTGTGCGTTTCCGTCGTAGGTTACCGCAGCATTTTCGAATTTCACCGTGTTAGGGAAGCTGTTTGCTTCCAGAATAGTCAGGGTCACCACTTGGGTTACACCGAGATAATTGGTGGTTTCCTCAGCTTTTACAGTTATGGAATAGATTCCCGCATTGACATACCCTTGCTGCGGATTGTAGGTTAATTGAGCTTCGTTATGGTTCAGTTTTGCTGAGATGTACTTTATTGATTCGTCGTAGGTGAAGGTTTGGGTATCATCAGCCTTTATTACGGACTGAGCCTTGTTGATGGTAAGAGTTGCAGTCAGCTGTACGATTTCGTAATTGGGGTTGTTCAGGGTAGCTTTCACCGTATAGGTTCCTGTAGTTGTCTGAGAGTTGTTTTCATAAGTTACATCGGTACCCTGTGGAAGTCCGATTACCTGTAGGTTGTGTGCGTTTCCATCGTAGGTTACTGTGGCATCTTCAAATTTTACCGTGTTGGGGAAGTTACTGGCTTTCAAGACATTCAGGGTCACGGCTTCAGATTTGGTTACGCCCAGATAATTGGTAGTTTCCGGTGCGCTGATAATTATGGAATAAGTTCCCGCATTGACATACCCTTGCTGCGGATTGTAGGTCAATTGAGCTTCGTTGTGGTTCAGTGTCGCTGATATGTTCTTTGTTGATCCGTCGTAGGTGAAGGTTTGGGTATTTTCCGCCTGTATTATGGACTGAGCTTTGTTGATGGTAAGGTAGTTAGTTAGTGATAGTGTGTTGTAATTAGGATTGATTATAGTTGCTGTGACCAGATATTTTCCGGCATTGGTTGGTTTTTCTGTTTCCTTCGAAGATATTGTAGGGCTAATTCTTTCATATTCATACACTAAGATTGTTCCCGAAGGGAAATTTCCGAATGCTTCCAATCCCTGAGGGGTTCCGTTATAGATTGTTGTTTTTCCTTCTAATGTGAAATTAATGCTGCTGGGAAAATCAATTGGAGTAATGGTCAGTGTAACTTCTTTACTGGCAGCTGAATAATTAGTTGTTTCTTTAGATTTTATTATGACGGTATAACCGCCCGCGTTGATATATCCTTGTGGAGACTCATAGACCAGAGATGTTTCTGTATGGTTCAGTGCCGCCGTAACATTTTTAATACTACCATCATAGGGATATATAAAAATATCTTGTGAAATGATTTTTGCAGGAGCTTTGTTAATATTCAGAAGAGCGGTTAAAATTATTTTACATCCGGGATTTGAATTGCTTGTAACTGTGGCTGTTACTATATAATTCCCGGCATTGGTAGGGGCCTGAGTACTTTCAGGGTAATTTGTGGCAGATGTTCCTTTATATTTATATTCGACAGTTACATTACTCGGGAGGTTAGTTATTGCTACACTATGCGGAGTATTGTCATACGTTGTTTCTGTATTTTCCAGAATTAAATTTCCTAAAGAGCAAATCTCACTTTTATATTCATAAGCTCCCAGATCTACTCTGTCTCCAAATATACGGGGGTCATTCTTCAGATCGTTATTGATTCCTGATAAATATTCATTATTTCCTTTATTAAGGAGAGGACTGGTTGGTTGTAGTTGATAACCGGCAGTTAATAAGGGATTTGTATTTCCGCTGATATTATGATTGCCGGTATCGGTTGAATTTTGTACCAGACTGTAATAGAATTTTGGTTTCCCTTCATGATCGCCCAAAGTTAATCCTACGGGAGTATTTCCCCAAATGATGCTGTTATAAACTTCCGTAGTCATGGAATGATTGAATAAGGCACTTCCACTATCCGAAGATTGATTATCGGAGATCGTTACATTTATTAGTTTGGAATTATCGGATTTTTCTATGAAAACCCCTCCTCCGGTTTTGGCTTTATTTCCGGAAATTAAAGCGTTTATTAAGGTAATAGGAGATTCTTTATTGAAGATAGCTCCGCCAAAACCGGAAATTTCGGAAAGAATTTCAGGTGTGACGGTAGTGTTTGCCGGTGTGGCAATAATGTTGTCTGAAATGATGACATTAGTTAGTTTTGAAGTAGAATTATAGTTTAAAATCCCTCCTCCTTGTGTATTAGAATTGATACTTTCTATTTTATTATTTTTAATTGTCACGTTTAACAGAGTGGGAGTAGAATAATAGCTGTAAATGCCGGCTCCTCCGAAACTTCTATCCCCATCTATCCGGTTGTCTTTGATAATTACATTGTTCAGAGCAGGAGAAGAAACATCTATAACCATTCCTGCCCCTCTTTCTACGGCTCTGTTGTCGGAAATGATCAAGTTATTTAATCGGGTGGATGAGGATGAAAGATAAACCCCTCCTCCTGAACCGGTAAAGATCATTTTTTTACTTACTACGTAATGACAGGGGTTATTATTGAAAAAGTTTTTACAATATTCCTCATGTAGTCCCGCATTTCCTCCTTTGATGGTAAATCCATCAAGTACGGAATTCCCTAGATCTCCCGAAGAAATGACGACATGGTAGGTATTGTCACCCCTATTTAGGAAGTCGGCTCCGTCGTTGCCATTAAGATCTCCGCTAAGTATGGTTTGATTGTTTTTCCAGTCTCTTTGACTTAAAGAAGATTCTGTTCCGGAAAAACCGCCATAGATTTCTACATTTTTCGGCAATACAAATGCCTTGTCATTAATGGGATTTGTTCCGTTTCCTGCTATATACAAAGGGGTATAAGTTCCTTTGGCAACCCAGATTTGTTTTATGTAGGCAATTTCTCCCATATTCTGTTCACCGGCTATTTTGAGGGCATCCGCTAATTCTCCCAGCGGACTGCCCCAGGAACTACCATCTCCGTTTCCTCCTTTTTTCACGTATAAGATTTCTTGTTTTGGAAAGAATCCGGGCATTATTAAAGAGTTTCTGTCAGCCTCCAGAGTATAACTGAAGGCTACTCCGAAATTATACAAGGGATAC
Organism: Flavobacteriaceae bacterium; assembly: GCA_031276535.1. Lineage (GTDB taxonomy): Bacteria > Bacteroidota > Bacteroidia > Flavobacteriales > Weeksellaceae > Apibacter. Next base: position 2,932 of record JAISMV010000095.1, on the reverse strand, counting down.
GGTTTTCCGTATAGAAGATTGCCATTGGCGTCTCTAGGTTCATAATCAGGTCTAAGGGTTGTTTCGGAATTATCTCTAGGATAAATATATTCTCCGTTTTCTTTAGCATCCAGATCTACATAAGTGAACAGGGAGGGATAATCATCGCTATCTCTTAAATTTCCGGCTTTGTAAACCAATTTATTGTAAACTATAACATTTTCCTGTCCGTAGATTACTTCCACGTTTCCGGTCAAATCCTGACCACAAGCAATTATAACCTGATTCCCTTCTATCTTTATGTCGGTAATGTTTTGTGTTTCTCCGTTGTTTTTTATTTTAAATCCGTAGTTGTAAAGCGGACGAACTAAATTAGTATCAAATACAAGAGGTGGTTTGGGTACATGAAATATGATCCCGATGGAATTAGGGGATTTTCGATAAATTTGTTTGGGTTGTAACGGCTTAAAATCTTCTTTCAAAACCTGAGTTTTATAATATACTTTCGCCATCATTTCTCCATACCACCGGTATCCGTTGGGGTCCATATGAACACCTCTATGGGGCATTTGATACACGGGTCCGGAACATATAATATCTTCATGCGTGTTTGACAATTCCAGCGCTGCAAGACCAATGCTGCAAACATCGTCGTTGCGTAATGACCCTGCCTGATACGTAATGAACATCGGTTTTTTATCTTGTCCGTAAGCAGACATAATATCGTTTTGCATGTCGTTCTTCAGTGTGACCAGTAGTTCCTTATACCCATCCTTGTCGGATGTGGCATTGTGGGTACCGTCATCAAGAAGATTGATGTAGTTATATTCTCCCTGTAGCCAGAAAATGGCAGGAGAAGAGATTCTATACCCCTTTTTTTTGGCAATGTCAACGGCAGACCTTACCGATTTTAAGAAATATTCATCATAGTATTTTGTTTTGCCCGAAACTCCGTTCTTGGATAAAACCTCAATACTTTTTCCGTTCTCTCCGTTAGAAGAGGCTATATATTTAATACCCGCACCGGCTTGTTTTAGTTGTAAATGGTTAGACAGCCCCAGAAGGGGAGTTTCTCCGAAAGTAAGAGACGCTCTGTTTTTAAGTTGGTTTTGATAATCGATGGCAATTGTTCCGATCAGAGGTTTTAATTCCTTAAAATTGGAATTTCCCTGTTTAATCCAGATCTGATCTCCGATCATGAAGTTGCCCGGAACATTTTCAACGGATAATGAAGGATAGGATTGAGCGCCTGTAGACATGCTTTGTCCGTACATGATCAAATGCTGGAATTCTTGTACGGTTTGTTCCTGTGAAAAGAGAAAACCACATCCAAAAATTTGTAAGACAATACTAAGATAAAATTTTTTCATAAGTTTAACTACATTATTCCGGCGTTATTAATCAGATGTGTGTTTCGTTGAAAGCCAGATGACAAACGATAGGTTTCCGAGTCTGTATTTGTCAGGAAAACACGTGAAAGTATGCTTCGCTCGCAATACCGGTGTCTTAACAAAAAATAATAAGCACGTATAAAAATTAAATAAATAACACCTCATAAGATTCAAGTATAAAAAACAATTTTCACGTATCTCAATCCTCTTATCCGGCAGGATACATAGTCCAATGACTAAGACAAAAATACAAATATCCATTTAACTATACTAATGATCTTTTATAAATTATTATAACTTAACAAATTTTTAAGATAACACTATGTTAAATTAACAATAATTACTGTTTTTTACTTTCTTGTGACTAACCTGATTAGGATTAGGAATTGAAAAGATTTAAAAAAGAAAAAACATTTGGTAAAAAGTGGAAAATTTCGTACATTTATAGTATAGAACTTTTCGGACTCTGTTCAGGGAGTGGTTCTTACAAGGAAACCATAAGCATTATAGTACTCATTCCTTTCGGATGTACTTTTTGACATATCAGGTCGGGTTCGTCCTTAAAGAAACTGTTTTTACCGTTCAAATATGACACCCGATTACCGTTTGGTTTGTGCTTGAACGGAATTCCGGTTAAAAAGGAGAGACAGGGTTTATTTCCATTCTTTCAGATAGAAAGGGTCAAAATATGCAATATCTTCAAAATTTTTGTCTGTGTATTTTTTATAAGAAGAAGAAACCATATTTCCGGCAGAAGGATAAGAAAGGATAAATGAGGCTTCCGACCTGTTTCCGGGAATTTCTGAAAAAAACAGCCGGGTTTTATCTACGGCATCCCCTACAAACAGTATTTTTTTATTTTCATATTTTTTAAATGAAAATTCGTTGAGTACATGAGCCTGTGTTTTTTCAACAGGATTTCCCTGAGTATCGAATACGGCGGTGTATATTTCCATTCTTCTGGCATCCATCATGGGAATGATGATGTCATAGTCCGAGTTAAAATAGGGATATGCTAATGTATATAAAGAATTTACGGAAATAAGGGGAATATCATTTCCGAAACAAAAGCCTTTTGCGGAGGCTGTTCCGATTCGTAATCCGGTATAGGAACCGGGACCTGCCCCTACGGAAACGGCACGAATGTCGTTTAATTTTACTTCCGCACCTTCCAATGCCCATTGTATAAAGGAATGAAGATTCTCACTGTGTTTAAAGTCGGGAGAAATTTCTTCGCATAAAGAATTTAACTTTCCATCGGAACCAATGGATACAGAACAGTTTTTAGAGGAAGTTTCTATGTGAAGTATATTTACCACTGAGGTTTATTTTTTTCTTTTATTTTTTATGTAATTCACAACTAACTGAATGGTGATGGCAAGAACACCTACACAAAAATAAGCCAGAGCAAAATATTTATTTTGCTGAATATCTCCATCTTTCTCGGTGTACCAAGAGTACGCACGAACTATAAAATAAATTCCGATAAATACAGCGATGAAGTTAGCCAAAGTTTGTTTTTTCATATTTTTTCGAATTTAAGAGCCTGTTTAAATTTTATT
>JAISMV010000101.1 GCA_031276535.1 Flavobacteriaceae bacterium | reverse complement strand
CTCTTTGAATATATTTTTAAGATGTAGCGATATGTTGTCTGTCGAGCAATCAAACAAAGCTGCCATCAACTTTTGACTGAGCCAAATTATTTCGTCCTGAACTCGTACTTCAATACCATCTTCTTTTGCCTGATTAGTAAAGATGAGAAATTCGGCTGTACTATTGCGGATCTGTAATTTCTTTTTTTTCATGGATTATTTTGCGTTGCTTCAATTACTTCATCTTTCATCATCATTTCATAATGCTCCAAATGGTTGGTATGAGCAAAAATATTTTTAAAAACGTCAAAATAATTTTCTGTAACATCTCCTTGCTCTTCTATAAAAAGATCATCAGGAATACAGTGAGAGCCATCGTTTATCCAACATAATAATGCTCTACAAATTTCTTGCTCTTCTTTATCTGTAAATTTCAATATTAGCTCATCATCTCCATACTTCCCCAATATTTTGAAGTAATTTTCAATGATTCTTCTCATCGTATTTTGAATTGTTGTACTAGAATTAAATTTTCTATTCTTTAATTCTTTTAATTCTTTCCATAACAATTCATATGAGTTTTGAATGGGATTTTTTATTCCAAACGGTTGTATGGAAGAGCAATTCCTATTTTTTCGCAGTATCCAATAATGTGCGTCTCCACGCTCATATGTTCGTCCATCAATAAAGGAAACTTCTTTGTGAAAATAAACATTGTGTGTAAATATTACCATTTGTTTTATATTCCCTTCGTTTTTATACATTGTTTTTCTAATTTCCTTCAACAAAGAACTTACTACAAATAGAACATTGCTGTCTAAACTGGAGATAGGGTCGTCAATTACTAATATTCTATCCTCTGTAACGTTATCTTCAGAGATTCCACCTTTCGCCAATTGCAGGAAATATAAAAATGTTATGAATGTTATTTCTCCTTCACTTAATGTTGATTCTGCCAATGTTCTATCCTCTCGTTGTATTTGATAATGATTTTTCTCAACAGGCGAGGATACGATTGCGAAATTATGGAATCCAAAAGATTGAAGTGCTTTGTTTATTTGATCTACAGAAGGCTGTACGCTTGTTATATTTTTCCCAAGCTCTTTAATCTCTTTATCTAGATTTTGATATTTTTTATGTAGTTCATCTTTGTTTTTAGAAATTGTTTCAATGCCTTTTTGCAATCCATCTCTTTTCTTTATAAAGTTCCGAATCGCTGGTTCATTCTCTTTGACTATATATTTCCAAATGGATTTTATTAAATTAGTCTTTTCAGCAACGTAATTTTCGACTATAATATTGTGCTTTCTTATTTCTTCATTTCCGGAAGATATGAGTTCTTGGATAGATTCTAACTGCTTTTGAAGAGAGTTAAGTTCTATACTTCTACTTGGTTCTTTGTTTTTATTATGAAACAATTCTTTATTAGATATTATCTGACTGGACAATGTTTTTAAATATTCAGAAAATAATTTAATATTAAGTTTTGTTTCTTTTTTGTTTTTTTCGGATGTTTCAAGCACATTCAATTCATTCAATAAATTTGTGGCTAGTCGTTCGTATTCTTCGGTAAGCTCTTTTATTAATTTTGTATCATTGATAAAGGATTCGTCAAAGTAATCGTCCAATTGTTTTCTAAATTTTTCATTGATAGTTTTTTGTTGGCAGAAAGGGCAAATATCATCTTCCTGCAAATAACCTCTCCCCTCATTTACCCAATCGTTTAAATTCAGTTTCTGAATTAATTTTGAAATATCAACATCAGATTTGCCAATAACTTTTTTCTGCCAAATAATATTGTTTTCTATCTCGATAAATCTATCGAAATTGATATTTGGCATTGTAGATATAGTAGTTGGTATTTCCCCAAAAACGGTTCTCGCTTTTTCTTTTAACTTTTCGTGCGACAGTAAAATAGATGTGTTTTCTAAATATTCTTCCAATAGTTTGGACTTAAAAGAATCTTTCTTCAAGAATCCAATAAATGCTTCTTTGAAAGGCGATTCATGCTTTTTGTAAACTTTCCAAGAAACTTCTTTAAAATCATCTTCTAATTCTTCTTTTTCTTTTGTTTGTTTTTCAAGAGCATTGTTTTCAGATATTTCTTTATTTTTTAAAGCCTGCAAATCCTCTTTCTTTTTTTCGATAGTTTCAATTTCTTCCTTTGTTGCTTGTCCTAAAGTGAAAACGCCTTTGATGCTTCCGCTAAAATTTTTTTCTCGAAATTTTTTATTATATACCAACAAATTTATTGGAAGATCATTTTCCCAGACCAAAGAACAACTGGCATATTTAGGGTCATCCATTTGTTGTAGATAATTAGAAATCGTTGTCTTTCCACTACCATTTACTCCATAAATAAAATTGACTTTTCTCAAGTTATCAATTTCAATACCTGCAGAATCATAGGTTGCCACGTTCTTTATGGTAATAGATTTTATCATAATGCCAATGTTTATTATTTCATATTTTTCGTTTCTGCTATCAATCCCCTCACCTCCACATTCAGCGCTTTAGCGATAGCAAACAATGTTTCCAGCGATGGCTGAGATTCATTTGTACACCAACGGGAAACAGTAGCTTCATTCTTTCCGAGTTTTTCCGCCAACCATTTTCCTGTACGCTTTTTCTCCACAAGTACGACTTTCAATCTATTTAATTCCATTTATCAAATTATTGATGTATTTTGCAAATGTATTGATTAGTTTTTATTTTTTTAGGTAATCCTATTATTTATTATTTAGGTGGGTAAGATATATTTAAAAAGTAGCTGCAGGTGTTGTATTATTATCAAGTTTCTTTTGAATTTGTAATTTTTTTCCACTCGAGAAGTCAAAACTTAAACCTAATACAGCCATATTTTTATTGTTGAAAATTTGTGTGTGAGCAGTATAGTCTACTAAACTCTCCGGAAGACTCTTCGTTTTATATTCAGAAGGCATTCC
>JAISMV010000047.1 GCA_031276535.1 Flavobacteriaceae bacterium | reverse complement strand
ATACTACGTTTTATTGATGAGGAAATAGTCAATTCGTAATTTTCCCTATCTTGTTTAATCCGAATTCAGGTTTAAGATTTAAGAGCCTGTTTAAATTTTATTCAAATATTTACTTTTATATTTTGCATTCTTTTTAAGCTCTTTTGAGCGTCTTTTTCACTTTTTCTTCTTGATTTAGCCCGCTAAATCTTCAAATAAAAAGCAAAAAATCCATCTCAAAAATAGCAATAAAAATAATCGCAATAAAATTTAAACAGGCTCTAAATGGAGTTAATTTAAGCATTGATCTTAATGTTGGAAGGGGCATAAAATCAGGTCTCTTCTATCAGTTTTTCTTGAATAATCGTTTTATTCTTGAAATCAATGAATTGTCATAAATTTCATCTTCCTCAAAATATCCATATCCGTAACCGTAACCGTAGCCATACCCGTAACCGTAGCCGTAACCGTAGCCTCCGGGATTTACGTAATCATTAAATACGATTCCCATGTGACCGACTTCTCCTTCTGCATATTTTTTATTGATTCCTCTTAATAATTGTTTATAGGTATAATTGCATCTTGTCACATACAGTCGGGCATCTGTGAATCCCATGAGGTCGTAGGCGTCTATAACTAATCCTACCGGAGGGGAGTCTATAACAACATAATCGTACATGCCTCTTAGGGTCTTAATTAATTCTTCGTTCTCTTTACTGATCAGAAGTTCTCCGGGGTTAGGGGGGATAGGTCCTGCGGGGATTATATCCAGATTTTCAAAGGTCGTCTTTTTTATAATTTCTTCTAAGGAACTGTTTCCTGATAAATATCCGGACAATCCTATTTTATTACTGATTTTAAAATCATCAAAAATTCTTGGTTTTCTTAAATCCATACCGATCAACACGGTTTTTTTGCCACTTAAAGCCAGCACGGAAGCCAGATTTATTGCAATAAAGGTTTTTCCTTCCCCTCCTGTGGAAGAGGTGATCAGAAATACTTTCCCTCCCTGAATTCCTTTTTCGTTAAATAAGAATCTCATATTGGATCGTATAGCCCGGAAGCTTTCAGATACACTGGATTTTGGTCTTGTAAATACTACAAGATTGTCTCCTACGTTTTTCGGACCAATGGTGCCGATGATAGGGATTTTTGTGACGGAGGTTAGATCAGAGATTAATTTTATTTTATTATCCAGTAATTCAATCAGAAATAGAAGAACGAAAGGAATAATTAAACAAATTCCTATATAGGTGTTTTTATTTTTCTTAATATCAGGGGTAATCGGGCCTTGTCCGGTATTTTTGGCTTTATCTAAAATGGTGATATCTGAAATGGTGGTGGCTTTTCTCATTTCAGATTCCGATAATTGATCCAGAAGAGTGTTATAAATATTATTATTTAACAAATATCCTCTTTGTGCATTGACAAATAAACGGTCTTTTTCCGGTAAGGTTTCAATTTCGATTTCTAAATTTTTGATTTGATCCTCTATGCTTTTCATGTTGCCGGATATATCCTTGGATGAATTGTTCAGGATAGAAACGGCTTTATTTCTTGCATTGTTGATCTTATAATTAATTTCTTTTATAGGTTCTGAATTGTCTCTGTATAATAATAATTTTTCTCTTTTTTCCTCTTCCAAAGTTTGAAGTTCCTGAATGGCAGAGTTAAATCCGGGTTCGGAAATTCCTGCGAAAGATTCATCTATAAGAGGGTTGTTTCCGTATACGTAACTTTTTAATTGACTGAAAGCAAGTAATTTAGATTTTAATTCTTCTTTTTGAATATCTAATGACTGTATTCGGGATATTAAAATATCTGTTTTAGCATCAGGTTTGGAAAATATTTTATTTTCTTTCTGAACTTTTTGAAATACGGCTGAGGCGCTATCTAATTTTTTCTTCGTTGAGGCAATCTGTCCTTTAATAAACTGTATTGTATTTGAATTTACCAGGTTTTTATCTTCTAATCGTCTTTTTATAAGTTCGTCTACGGATTTATTTAAAAAGTTTATGGTTCCGTCCAGACTCAATCCTTTTTTGGTTATGATCATAATGGAAGGAAGATCCTGATCAAAATCTACCGAAATTGTCGATTGTATTCTGGATACAGCCTGATTGATAGTGGAGAAATAAAAATAAAACTCCACCTTAGCAGGGATCTCCTTACCGAATCTTCCGCCATATTCTTTATTCTTTATGATTTTGAATTTTAAATTGTTGCTCTTAACCCACGTGTTTAAAGGGGTTATTAATTCTTTTTTATATACATCTTTACGGTTGCTGTAATTTTCTGTCGGAATATGAAAACAATATTCTTGTAATGTTTCGGGGAAAGTCAGTTTAAATCTGTTATTAGGAAGACTTTCCACTTTAACATCTGTAAAAAGGGCTTGTGCATAACTTGTATCGGCAATGATCTTAAAAGGTACGTCTACATAGTCGATCTCGGTAGTTTTAACATTTCCTTTCAGATAATAATTAATGTAAAGATTTAAAGATTTAACCAAATTTTCATTGTGTGTACGGGAAGTTAGTAATTTCTTGTAAAAAATTCCTTGTGTAATTCCACTGTTACCTCCCCAAATGAAGTTTATGGACTGATTGGGAGCCAAGATGTTTGAAGTTCCTGTAGAAATACTCACCGTGACGGATGATTGGTAATATTTGTCTGAGAATCTGTTAACCAGAAAAGCAATAGTCCACCCTATAATAAAAGCGATTAAGAACCAATACCAGTTTTTGATTAGTCTTCTGATAAACCGTTCTATACTAAAGAAATTATTTTCAAAAAAATCTGTATTCTTATTTTTTTGAGAGGAAGATTTCTGCTGTTCCGTGGAATCCATAGCTTAAATTTATAATTATAAACTTTTAAAAAATAAATAGGTTGTTATTGCAGACATTCCCAAAGACATAAACTGAGTAATGTCTCCTACGGTAGTTCCTCCTCCGACACCGGAAATTTTTTCTTTCAGAGGATCGACTATTATCTGGTCTCCGGATTGTAAATAGAAATAGGGAGAATTCATAATATCATCACGGGTAATATCCAAGACAATATTTTTTTTACCTTCCGGATATTCTCTGATTATCCGTATTTGCCTTCGGTTTGCAAATCTTGTCAAATCTCCGGATTTGGCAATAGCCTGAAGCAGATCAATTCTGTTGGAATGTTCGATTTTTTCTCCCGGAGAACCTATTTCTCCGACCATGTAATACCGAATTGCACCTAAATTCATCCGCACTTCTGCTTTTCCTTCGTTATATAAAACCTGATTTAACTGGGTTTGTACTAAATCTGTTATTTCTTTAAGGGTTAGCCCATAGACGTAAAATTCACCCAATCCATATATTGTGATATATCCGTCAGGGTCTATAATCAATCCACTGGTTCTTAGCCTGCTGTCTTCAGAGCCTGTTGTTTTGAAAACCGTAGTGTTTTCTTCTGTCAAAAATCTCGAAGCGTTTTTGTCAGAAGTGATCAGAGTCATTGTTAAAATATCATCTTTTTTCACTCTGTAGTCTTCATAGGTGACAGGGATCAATCCATATTCGTTCAACTGTAGATTCTCACTGGGTTGAAGATACTTTAAATCTTTTACGCCTATGCAGGAATTCAAAAACAGAATGCCTAGAATAAGCGGGATGATTGGGTATAGTTTCATTATAGATGATTTAATTTATAAAATAGAGACTAATTTACAAAAATAAATTATTTTTTTAATATATGATTCAGATTTTTAATTTCTAATTCTATTTTCTGAAGATTATATTTTGTTAATTGTATATTTTTATAGTTTGAATTTTCGTTTTCAATTTCTTCAAAAGAAAAATATAATTCTTCTTCTATTTTTTCATATTTCGTTATCTTTTTTGAATTGTCGTATAAAATTTCCGGAGTATATCCTAAATTTAATTTATTCAATATCCGTTGCAACAGACTTTCTATTTTTAGAGGAATACCCATGTTAAGCAAATAAATTCCCGATTTATTTGTCGGATCGGCTATTTGAATCAATCCGGAGGCCGCCTGAAAACGGGAGATAAAATATCTTTTCATCTCTTTATTGGTAAGAGTAATGGGTAACTTGTTTTCTATCTGATATTTAAAAATAGTAAAAACCGAGCCGCTGCTGTTAAAGACATTTCCGAAACGTATAATTTTGATGTTTAGATCAGTTTCTTTTAAAAGAATTTTTTTGATCAGATGTAATTCCGTGATCCTTTTGGAAATCCCCATTTTATTTATGGGATTAACGGCTTTGTCTGTGGAGATAAATATAAATTGTTCTATGTTCTTTGTCCGGGATATTTTTGCCAGATTTAAAGAGGCTTCAATATTAACGGAAACAGATTCATCAACATTGGTTTCTAAAATGTCTATATGTTTATACGCTGCCGTATGATATACAATTTGTATGGGAAATAAAGAAAAAATCCTTTCAACAAGGGCAAAATTCCGGATATCCCCTAAAAATAATTGTAGTTTCTTACTTTTCACTTCGTTCTTAAACTCTAATCCCAGCTTGAAGATTCCATACTCGGAATGGTCTAATACGATGATTTTATGAATGTTTTGGGAGATTAATTGCTTTATTAAGGCAGTTCCTATAGAACCGCCTCCGCCCGTTATCAGCAAGGTCTTATCCTTTAAAAAAGAAAATTCAGTGTTGGAATAATCAACTTCCTTATTAAATAATTCTTCAAAAGTTATGTATTGGTTATTTATCTTTAGCGTATCTTCTGTTGGCATCATTTTGTATTAAAGATGTTTTTCTAAAATATCCGTAATTCTATATAGATCTTCATTATCCAGATTATCTCCTGAGGGAAGGCTTAATCCCTGTCTGAATAATTGTTCTTCCAATTCCGGATCTCCAAAGAATAAACAACCGTTAAAAACTTTTTGTTTATGCAAAGGATTCCATAAATAACGTGATTCTACCTTATTTTGTTTTAAAGATTCTTTTATTTTTTCATTTATTGATTTCGGAAAGATAAAAGAGCTAAGCCATCTGTTGGAAAAACTGTTTTCATATTCTTTCTGGTAACCGACATCCATTTTCTTTTTGAAATAAGAAAGATAATAATTGAATATCTCTCTTCGCCTGATTACCTTGGAGGTTAATTTGTCAAACTGGGCATCTCCTATTGCAGCCAGAATATTACTCTGCATGTAATTATATCCCAGTTCATCATGTTTATAATAATCTGCTTTTTCCTTGGCTTGGGAAGCTATTTTTTGAGCATGGAGATATGTATTTTCATCAGGCAATATTAAAGCTCCTCCTGTGGAACAGGTTACAATTTTATTCCCGTTAAATGATAAAATCCCAAAATCTCCAAACGAACCCAAAGGCTTATTTTCATAAGAGGAACCTAAAGCTTCTGCCGCATCCTCAATGATCAGAATATTATAATTTTTACAAATATCCACAATTTTATCCAATTGAGCCGATGCTCCGTAAATATGGGCAATGACAAGCGCTTTCGGGATATTGTTATTTTTTTTCAAATTTTCAATAGCCTCATTCAGAAAGTCAGGAGACAGATTCCATGTGTCTTTTTCAGAGCCTATAAATACGGGAACAGCTTTTTGATAGAGTATAGGAAATGCGGTAGCGGCAAAACTGAAATCGGAGCATAAAACAAAGTCTCCCTCGTTTATTTTGGATAACTTCAGTGCAAGATGGATTGCAGAGGTTCCGCTGTTAGTAAGCAATACTTTTTTATGAAAATGAGAAGACAATTTTTCGGAGAAATTGTCAATAAACGAACCAAAGGGAGAGATCCATCCACTTGACAAAGCGTCACGAACACTTTTCATTTCCGCATCATCAATATGGGGAGGAGATAAATATATTTTGTCTTTGTCGTTTTTATGCACTTTTAAAATTTATTTTTTTTATAAGCAATATTAGGGAGAAATGAAAATATAAGTCCCAGGGCTAATATAATAAAAAGCAGCAAGTGTACATTTATATGCCTTAAAAAATAAGCGACTACGATAATGAAAGCATTTTCGGCAACTATAATAAAAGTAACCTGTTTATGGGAAAGTCCTAGTTTCAGGTATCTGTGATGCATATGATTCTTATCTGCCGTAAAAGGAGAAAGACCTTTTGATATTCTGATCAAAGAAACCCCTATAGTGTCAATAATAGGAACGATCAATATTGCTACAACGATCACGGGGGCGGATTGCAAATAATACACGGGAGCTCCGAAAGGATATTGTAGCAGAAATAAATTTAAAAACTTAATTCCCATAAAAGACAGCAGAAAACCGACAATCATAGAGCCGGTATCGCCCATGAAGATTTTATGTTTCCGGGAAAAGTTGAACCTGAGAAAAGCCAGAAGGCTGCCTGCCAACGTTAAAGCTAACACTACCATAGGGTAGTTGATTCTTCCCAGTCGCCAGAATGTAAACATGAAAGCTCCACAGCCCAGTATGGCTACTCCTGAAGCCAATCCGTCAATACCATCAATCAGATTAAAGGCATTAATTAAAAATACAAAAATAAGTATCGTGAAAACTATACTGAACCAGTAAGGAAGCAGCTCTATTCCCATGATACCAAAAAAATGACCGATTCTGACATTGGAACCCACAGATACTATTAAAGCCGATACAATTTGGGCATAAATTTTTTTATCGGGAGCTACAACCAGAATATCATCCATCAGACCGATAAAGAATAGTATAATGATTGCCGCAAATAAAAATATATAGGTGGAAAATAATTCATAAGCACAAATGGAAGACATGATGACAACGGAATAAAAAATGGAAATTCCTCCCAGATTAGGAGTTCTCTCCTTATGTGAGCTCCTTTCCCCCGGATTAGCCATAAGCCCTTTCTTATAAGAAACCCGTATAATTTTCGGAATGGATACATAGGTAAGAAAAAAAGCGCCTACAAAGCCTATAATACATTTTAAATAAAAGGTATCTACGCCTAAAATATTTTTCACTTCCCTTATATCAAAACCTCCCATATTCTTATTATCTGTTGAAAATCGTTGTTAGCCAGATGTTGGGTATAAAGATTTAAACAAAGATAAATCAAATATTCATACTATATGAAAAAATATTATATCTCATAAAAATACCCTATTCGTGGTATTGCAATAATAATCTCATTGTGATAAATTTATATCGTAAAAAGATAACGGTAAAAACAATAAAATATAGTAAATTTGAGTGTTATAAAAAACAATAAATAATATAAAACCATGGTGAAGAAAATTAGTGTCAGTGTTTTGTTTTTAGTCATCAATCTGTTGTTTGCAGTAAATACAACAGGAAACGGAGATGGCGGAAAAAAGCCGATTGGTATCGATTTTTTCCTAGACGTAAAAACCATTTCGAACATACAGGTGGAAAATGGAAATATCTTTTTTATTCTCAGCCAAATTAAAAAAGAGGGAGGCAACTCAAACGACCTCTACCAGTTAATCAACGGTAAGCCGGTAAGACTTTCCAAAAATGTATCCGATTATTTTTTTCGGAATGGCAAGATCATTTTCCGTGGAGCACGGGAAAATAAAGACCTCGAAAAAATAAAGGAAGGAGAGCAGCTGACCATCTTCCAGCAGTTGAGCACCGGTTATCAGGAAGCTGATGAATGGCTGCGCCTGCCGGTTAAGACCGGACAAATTGAGTGGATAGAAAAAGACCGTTTCTTTTATACCTATTCCTACGATCATCATTTTGAATTGCTGTTGAAAGAAAGCAACGGAGATCGTAAGGAAGCCCTGAAAAAGAAAGAAGAGAATAAAAATTTCCGGATTTTCGACGAACTGCCTTTCTGGTCAAACGGACGAGGCGACGTGAGCGGACAACGCACACACCTGTATTACTACAACAAAGGTGTGAGTAAGCTCTTGTCGGAAACTTTTGAAAACACTTCTTCCCCTAAGGTGAGTCCGAATAAAAAAATTGCAGTATACACCAGACGGGACGCCTATTACGGGAAAGTGCCGGAAACAGGCAATCGCTTGATCGTGTTGGATATTGAAACATTGAAGACTAAAGAGATAAATTTATTTGATAAAGCCTCCTACGGAGGAATAGAATTCATAAACGACGACGAGATTTTCCTGACTATCAACCGCGGCCGAGAACATGACAAGATCGAAAATTCCGGCTTGTACCGTTACAACCTGCGTACCGAAAAACTAACCGAGATTTACGATGGTTCACTCTACGGTGTAGGAAACAGCATCGGGTCGGATGTTGGCAGGGGAGGAAGAGCCAAAGTCACTTTTGATAAAGACGGCGTTCGTTTCGTTACCACGGTTGTGGATTATGCGCCTCTGATACACATCGCTTACAAAGACGGCAAGGTCACTTTTCTTACTCCCAAGGGAATAAACATACAGGAATATGTTCCTTATAAGGACGGATTTCTGGCGGTGGGTATTGTCGGTCAGCAAGGCAGCGAAATTTATTATATAGATAAAAAAGGGAATTATTCCCCGCTGACCTCAATTAACAAACCGGTGTTTGATGAACACAAGATCGTTAAACCTATCGAGATTACCTACGTCAACGAGGACAATCGTACCTTAAAAGGATATATTTTGCCTCCTGCCGACTACGAAAAAGGAAAGAAATACCCGGCTATTTTAGATATTCACGGAGGTCCCAAAACAACTTACGGAACGGTTTTCTTTCACGAAATGCAATATTGGGCTAATCAGGGGTATGCCGTGCTGTTCACCAATCCGACAGGAAGCGACGGACAAGGCTCCGAGTTTACCAATATTCGCGGAAAAGTGGTAGATACCGACTATCGGGATATTCTTGCTTTTGTAGATGCAGCTCTGGAACAGATTGACTTCATCGACAGTGAGCGTTTGGGCGTGACAGGCGGGTCTTACGGCGGTTTGATGACGAATTGGATCATCGGACATACCAATCGTTTCAAAGCGGCTGTTTCGCAACGAGGTATTTCGTCCTGGTTAAGTTTTAGCAATACCAGCGACATTGGTTTTTCGTTCACCTACAACTATTGGGGTACGAATATCTGGGAAAACGGGCAATTGCTTTGGGAACGTTCTCCACTGAAATACGCTGATCAGGTAAAAACACCCACGCTTTTCATTCACAGCGAAGAAGATTATCGTTGCTGGTTGGTCGAAGGTTTGCAGATGTATTATGCGCTTCAGTATTTTGAAGTTCCGACCCGTATAGTTGTATTCAAAAATGAAAATCACGAACTTTC
Source organism: Flavobacteriaceae bacterium (assembly GCA_031276535.1). GTDB lineage: Bacteria > Bacteroidota > Bacteroidia > Flavobacteriales > Weeksellaceae > Apibacter. The sequence goes on along the minus strand of JAISMV010000047.1, from coordinate 1,804 downwards.
CCGTTCCGGCAAACCGGCAAACCGGATTAAACGTTTGTCCGAAATCACCGGATGGTTCGACAAATATCTCAAATAAAAATAAAAGCAGTTTATCAGCGGTCGATGAAAAGCACTTAGAGTAGAGGAAATTTTATTGGGCAAATATGAAACAGGAAAGGCGTTAGAACTCAACTCCCCGATTGTTTTTTTTAGGTTAAAATACGCAGGAGTTTATCCTCATATTGTTTCCATGTATAGTTGTTTCGGATGATTTCCCGGGCATTTTTTCCAATGGAAACATAGGAGTCGCGATCGTTGAGAATATCACGTATTAGATTCGCCATTTTTAACGGGTCGTCTTCTACTAAAAAGTGTACTCCCGATGTAGCTCCGGTTATTGGGTTAGCCACCTTAGACGTTAAAACATTTATTTGTCCCAGCGCCATTGATTCTAAAACCTTATTTTGTATTCCGCCTCCGATCTGCATCGGGGCAACTGCAAGACTACAGGAGCAAAGTATTTCATATGGATTCTCAACGTATCCGGTAACTTTTATGTTGTTGTAGGCTTTTGCTTTTTTTAAAACTTTTTTGGACGGAGAAGTTCCTAATATTATAAATTCATAATCATCAGGCAGATGTTTATGTACATGATCAATGTACCAGGAAATCGCTTCAACATTAGGTTGATAATTCATCTTGCCAAAAAATACAACCTTTCGTGAATTTATATCGGGTGAAGAATTGTATGAGAGTAATTTAGAATCAACGCCGTTGGGTATCCACGTAGTATTTCCATACTGAGAATACGTTTCGGCTTCCTGTTTATTTACAAAAAAGGTGCAATTAAAATTGCTCACACATTTGATCTCATATTTTAAAACCCTTTTACCTTCTATTGCGTATAAAATTTTCCAAAATAATGAAGTCGTTTTTTTAGTGGCTTCAATGTAATGAAGACCAATGGCATCAACAATATCCAGATATTTTTTTTTTTCGGTTTTCTCTAAATATCGGGTAGTTCTGATAAGATTGGCTATAACAATATCCGAATTTTCTATATCCTGTTTGATTTTTTTATGTACTTTGGGAAAATAATAGTAAGAAACCTGAATAGGCGTTTTTTTAAACAGCCCTTTGAGAATATTGATCTTAAATTTATTTGAAGCGAATCGGAAAACAGAATATGAATTTACATTTTCTTTCAAAAATTTTTCTGCCTGCTCATCATATGCTTCATCCGTGATAATTATTACTTTAAGATTGAAATTTCTAGCTAAAATTTTTATTAAATTATGACTTTTGACCTTATCTCCGCCAACAGGAGGGTAAGGGTAACGAGTAAGTAACAGCAAACTACTTTTCATAATCTATGGAAATAGATTACAAAAATAATGAACTTATAATCAAAGTAGATAAAAATATTAGCACGTGGATTAATATTTAATCAGACTATTCAAAGAACAGATCAATACAATTTTGTACGATCAAAAACAAACATATATTTATCCTTAGGCAGTATCCGGGTAATTGAGAAACTGCATTTAGCGTAAATTTAAAATACGTATAATCAATAATATACATAATTATACGTATGCTGTTTTTTCTAAGTACATGTATACTATTTTTATTTTCTTCACCAAATTTTAAAATATTTCCCTGTTTCATTTGTCTTTATAAATAGAGAGTAATCTCAAAAATAAATGATTAAGAGCTTGTTTAAATTTTATTGCGATTATTTTTTATTGCTATTTTAGAGATGGATTTTTTGCTTTTTATTTGAAGATTTAGCGGGCTAAATCAAGAAGAAAAAGTGAAAAAGACG
>JAISMV010000122.1 GCA_031276535.1 Flavobacteriaceae bacterium | reverse complement strand
AAACAAAAGAAATCTACCCGAATCAAAATACATCTTATTTTTACCGTTATATTTTTAGTCCTTATTTTAATCTTTAAGGAAATCAACAACGATTCTATCGTTTATACGATTATGGATCTAGCAGGATTCACTTATGGACCTCTATTAGGCTTGTTTGCTTTCGGAATCTTCACGAAAAAAGAACTCCCTCAAAAAGGAAAAATATTTTGGGTATGTATTATCGCCCCCGTTATAAGTTATTTGATCCGGCTGGGTATCTCCAAACTGGGATATGGAATCGGATTGGAATTGATCATCATAAACAGCGGACTGACCTTTTTAGGATTATTACTAATATCTCACCGTACATCCCGGACTGTGGAGAAACCGTAATGCATTATCCTGTTAGATTAATTTTTAGGTTGATATTTCTGCCGAAGACACATTGGTTTCAACCGACTTAAAATAAAGAATTTCAAAATCACCTGATTTACGTAATTCTTTCAGAATTAATTTGCAACTCGCTTCTAAGTTGTTTGCTTATTTATTTACTTGATAATCAGGTAAACATGTGTTTTTTTGGCTAATTGAGCAACTTTTTTATAATGCATTACGTTTTTCATATATTTAATCACTTAAAAGTATTATACAGAATGCTTGTAAACCAATCCATTATAGCAGATATAAAAGCCATTATTTCCCAGTCAAAAGATAAGGCGATTCGAGCAGTTGACCATCAAAGAACGCTGATGTATTGGCACATAGGTAAACGAATTTTTGAAGAAGAACAAGAAGGAAAAGATCGGGCAGATTACGGAGCGTACCTTATAAAATACCTTTCAAAGCAGCTACAGCCTGAATTTGGCAGTGGTTTTTCATCAAGACAATTGCAATGGTACAGGCAGTTTTACCGTACTTTTCCAATTGTGTCTACACTGTGGACACAATTGAGTTGGAGTCAATATAAACTATTGTTAAGCCTTGATACTGATGAACAAAGAGAATTCTATATTGCAGAAACGATAAAAAATAACTGGACAGTCCGCCAGTTGGAAAGACAAATTTACAGTAGTTTGTATGAACGTCTTTTATTGAGCAATGATAAAGAAAGTGTTTTGGCAGTTGCTAAAAATGAAAAGCAACCTTCCGATGCAAAGGAAATTATCAAGGATCCGATGTTTTTGGAATTTTTAGGTTTAAAACGGGAAGCGTCCTATTATGAAAGAGATTTGGAAAATGCTATTATCACTCATCTTCAGGAATTTTTATTGGAGTTAGGAAACGGATTTTCATTTGTGGCAAGACAAAAAAGAATTCATATTGAGGGGGATGAATTTTTTGTGGATTTAGTATTCTACAATCGTTTACTACAATGTTTTGTCATTATTGAAATTAAAACAACTAAGTTGACCCATCAGGACATCGGGCAACTACAAATGTATGTCAATTACTACGACCGCATTGAAAAACTATCACATGAAAATCCGACCATCGGGATTTTACTCTGTGCCAATAAAAACGATGCCGTAGTAAAATTCACTCTTCCGGAAGGAGAAAAACAAATTATTGCAAGCCAATACAAACTTTACCTGCCAACCGAGAAACAATTATTGGAAGAAGTAAACAAAGAGTTGGCGAATTTTGGAGATCGCAAAGAAAACCCATAATACATTACCTTGTCAGGTTATTTTTAAATTATTGATATTTCTGCCAAAGATAAATTGGGTTCAACCGTCTAAAATAAAAATTTTCAAAATCACCTGATTTGCGTAATTCTTTCAGAATTAATTTGCAACTTGTTTCTAAATTGTTTGTATATTTATTTACTTGATAATCAGGTAAACATGTGTTTTTTTGGCTAATTGAGCAACTTTTTTATAATGCATTACGAGCTTATAAAAAGTTATAACTTTGCGTTTATGGATTGGGAGTTGGCAAGCAAAAATTTTCAGGAATACTTATGGTTGGAAAAAGGACTTTCCGAAAATACCCGGCTGGCATATATCGGAGATCTGGATAAATTACAGAAGTACGCCAAAGATCGGGGCGAATTAGACCCTACCGTAGTAGACAGGAAATTTATTGAAGAATTCGTGCGTGATTTTGCAGCACATTCTTATTCGGCGAAATCTCAGGCTCGGTTGATTTCTTCGTTAAAGTCATTTTTTAAATTTTTACAATTGGACGAATATCGGGAAGACAATCCGACGGAATTATTGGAAAGCCCAAAAATAGGATTACGACTTCCGGATACATTAAACCATGAAGAAATAGTACGGATTATTGATTTTATAGACCTGTCCCAACCGGAAGGCGAACGAAACCGTACAATTATAGAGACCTTATATGGCTGCGGATTACGGGTCTCGGAGTTAATTAATTTAAAACTGTCGGATTTATTTTTTGAAGAAAGTTTTATAAAAATAACGGGAAAAGGAGATAAACAACGGTTAGTCCCTATTTCAGACTGGACTATCAAATATATTACCATTTATAAAGATACCATCCGTGCCCACCAAAAGCCCAAACCGAAATGTGAAGACATTCTGTTTTTAAACAGGAGAGGAGGGAAGCT
>JAISMV010000113.1 GCA_031276535.1 Flavobacteriaceae bacterium | reverse complement strand
TTAAGCTCTTTTGAGCGTCTTTTTTACTTTTTCTTCTTGATTTAGCCCGCTAAATCTTCAAATAAAAAGCAAAAAATCCATCTCAAAAATAGCAATAAAAAATAATCGCAATAAAATTTAAACAGGCTCTTAAAATTAAAGATTTTTTACTCAATAAGGTGAATTCCATACATAAGAATAATAACAATATACTGAAACACATCACATAAATCTGATAAAAATATTCAGACAGAAAACGCCGTAGGCGAAAAGATTCTTTGGGAAAATAAAGAAGCGGAATTTAATCAGTAAGAAATGTAAACAGTATTTCCGCTCAGTTGGGCATTATACGTTTTAGGAGGTTTGTCGGTGACTTCCAAAGGCTGCCCCGTGGATAAGATCCATTTAGCCTTATCTTCCGGACAGTATAAATATATTTCATTTAGTACCTCTAAAGTAGTATTCATTCCTGGACAAATATGAGGCGCATTCCGGTCGTAAGCTTTGAACCCCTGAGCAGTTCTCACTAGTATTAACCCACGGGTACCCGAAGAAGGTCCGCTTTTTATGTAAGCCCATCCTCCCACACTTGCCAGACTTTGGAATTGAGGTAATTCAAGGTTTGCGGTAACATTTATGACAGAGTCCGGAAAACACGAAATGGTTCTATTTCCATTTTCGCAATATAATGATAAAAAACAGGAAATTAAAATCAACAAATAACGAAATAATTTTTTAATCATAACAAAATTCATTAGATTTGCATATGGTAATCCGGCCCATATATAAGTCGGATTATTTTTTATTTTATTAACAAGTAAAACGTAAAATTACAAAAATTTAGTATCATGAGCTACGTAACGAAAGAAGGTTTGGAGAAATTGCGTAAAGAACTTGATCAATTGGAACAAGTGGAGAGACCTAAAATAACGCAACAAATAGCAGAAGCCCGGGATAAGGGTGATTTGTCTGAAAACGCCGAATATGATGCTGCCAAAGAAGCTCAGGGCATGCTCGAAATGCGCATCGCAAAACTCAAAGATATTATTGCAAATTCCAAGATAATAGATCAATCACAACTCGATGCATCCAAGGTGGCTATATTATGTACGGTGAAGATCAAAAACACTGCTAACGGACAGGAAATGAAATATACTTTGGTTCCGGATACGGAAACCGATTTAAAAACAGGAAAAATTTCCGTACAGACACCCATAGCTAAAGGACTTTTGGGAAAAGCGGCAGGAGACGTTGCGGAAATTAGCTTACCCAACGGAAATCGTATTAACTTTGAAATATTAGAAATTTCTTTAGACTGATAATAGAATATGGCAAGTATTTTTTCAAAAATAGTGGCGGGAGAAATTCCCTGTTACAAAATAACGGAAGACGAAAAACATTTTGCTTTTCTGGATGCTTTTCCCATCGTAAAAGGACATGTTTTGGTTATACCTAAAAAGGAAACTGACAAATTATTCGAACTGCCGAAAGAAGAATATTCCGAATTGATGGATTTCGCCTATAAGGTTGCTCAGGCAGTAGAGAAAGCAATCCCTTGTTTAAGAGTAGGATTGGCGGTTCAGGGACTGGAAGTACATCATGTTCATGTGCATCTTATTCCCTTGAATTCAGTTACCGATATGCAGTTTGCCAACAAGCTGACCCTGACGCCGGAAGAATTCACAGAAATAGCAGATAAAATAAAGTCGTATCTTTAACCCGTCTTTTGGTATAATTTTAGACACGACCACACGTTTGGAGATTTAGAAAATTAGTAAAAAGAAATAAAAATGGATTTAGGAAAAGAATTTCAAAAATATGCCGTAAAACATGAAGGAATTAACAGCCTTGCGGTAGAACAATACATAAAATCGTCCATGACCCCATATATTACGGAAGAACGTAAGCTGAATGTAGCTCAGATGGATGTTTTCTCAAGGTTGATGATGGACAGAATTATTTTTTTAGGAACAGGAATTGATGATCATATAGCAAATATCGTAACCGCTCAGCTGCTGTTTTTGGAAAGTACGGATTCTTCCAAAGATATTCAGATCTACCTAAACTCTCCGGGAGGAGGAGTATACGCAGGCTTGGGCATTTATGACACCATGCAGATAATCAAGCCCGATGTGGCGACTATCTGTACGGGAATGGCTGCTTCCATGGGCGCTGTGTTGCTCACCGCAGGTGCGGCAGGAAAAAGATCCGCATTGAAACATTCCCGGATTATGATTCACCAACCTCTGGGAGGCGCTCAGGGGCAAGCTTCCGATATGGAAATTACCTTAAAGGAAATTTTAAAGATAAAAAAAGAATTATATGACATTTTGTCGGAACATTCGGGACAGTCGTATGAAAAAATAGAAAAAGATTCAGACCGAGATTATTGGATGACTTCCAATGAAGCAAAAGAATATGGATTAATTGATGAAGTCCTTGAAAAACGATAAGGTTCGTTTTTAATGGTGTTTATTAATTCTAATATAGTTGGGAACTTCCGTTTATGACTGGCGAAAGCGAAAGTTTCCTTTTTAACAAATATAATGACTGGAAAATTATTATTTTTATCTGCATTTTTACTCGGGGTATTTGTTAATGCACAAGTAAAAGTTTCAGGACAGCTGATCAACTCGGATACTCAGAAACCGATAGCTGATGCAAATGTATTTTTAAAAGGAACCAACATCCATACCCTGTCTGATGAAGACGGAATTTTTACTATAGGATCCGAGGAATACATCGATTCTCTTGAAATAAACGCCGGAGATTTCCCGACTAAATATGTACCATTACAGAAAGGAGATAATTTGAATTTAATCGTTAATTTTTCAAAAGAAGAACTAACCCTTACGGCAAATTATGTAAAAGTTTCCGGACAACTTATCAATTCGGACACCCGGGAACCAATAACCGGTGCAGATATTTTCCTTAAAGACACTCAGGTTTATACTTCTTCCGATGAAAACGGATATTTCGAATTGGAAGCTGCCAGATATATAGATTCACTGGAGATAATCACAGGGAATTTTTCGACCAGATATATTCCTCTGCAAAGAGGAGAAAATTTAGGATTACTGGTTAATTTTTCAGCCAAAGATGAAGAAAATGTCCAAAAATCGACAGGAAGGGAAAAAGATCTGAATGAGATCGTAGTTACGGGCTTTCCTAAAAAACGTCCGTCCAAAAAAGAAAATCCGGCATACAGAATCTTACAGGAACTTTGGAAAAGAAAAAGAACCAACGGTCTGGCTAATTTCAAAAACTATCAATACAAAGAATACGAAAAGATCGAATTTGATTTAAATAACGTAGACAGCGCGTTCATTAATAAAAAGATATTTCAAAAATTAAATATTTCCACGCAAGATATAGACACGTTGGATATGTCCGGAAAAACCTATATCCCTGTGTTTTTAAACGAATCCATCTCTAATGTAGTCGGACAGAATGTTCCCTATAAAAGAGAAAAGAGTTTTTTACAAGGAAACAAAACCTCAGGAATTCCCAATAACGATATTGTTTCCAATACCGTAAAAAACTTATACAAAGAAATAAATATCTACAACAACGTTTTAAATTTCTTCAATAAAGGATTTACCAGCCCTGTGGCAACCGTAGGATTTTCGGTTTATGACTATCTGCTGGCGGATACCGTAACGGTTGACGGGGTATCATGCTATTATATTAAATACAAACCCCGACGAAACAATGAGTTAACATTCAAAGGAGACCTCTACATTTCTGTAGACGGTTATGCGGTTAAACAAGCCACATTGCAGTCTACCGCCGAGATCAATATGAACTTTGTCAAAGATATTTACATGGAATTGGATTATGATAATGTCAACGATTCCATTTTTATACCCTTGCGGAACTATACCGTATTAGACATGTCCCTGATTTCCAAAAAGGAAGGAGCAAGAGGAATGTTTGCTAAAAGAACATTAACTTATAACGATTACACATTTGACGAACCCGAAAAAGAAGTGGAAGCCTTGCTGAACAAACAATGGGAACCGGTCTCGGAGGGAGTTTACGATAAGGAAGATACTTTTTGGACGGAAAACCGACCCGAACGTCTGGGTGAAGATGATAAAAAAGCATACGAACTCGTCGATAAAGTTTCCAAAACCCGGCTGTTTCGAAATATCGTAGATGTTGTACAGATTTTATCCTCAGGATATATAAATGTGGGAAAAGCCATAGACATAGGAAATTTATACCAGTCTTTCGGATTTAATGACGTGGAAGGAACACGATTGCGAGCGGGAGCAAGAACTTATTTTACGCCTAACGATATGTGGCGGTTAGAAGCCTATACCGCTTACGGATTTAAAGACGAACAATTCAAGTACGGAGTCGAAGCCCGATTCATGTTCAATAAATTTAACCGTTTTACCGTGGGAGCAGGAACAAAAAGAGACGTCTCACAACTGGGAGTTTCATTAACGGAAAATGAAGGAATTATGACCCGTTCTTTTGCTTCTTCCTCCATCCTATCCAGAGGGAACAATGCATTTTTGAGTTCCGTAAATCAAACCAATGCATTTTTATCCGTTGAACCATGGAAAAATGTGCAATTACGTTTAGACGGAACTTTTCAATACATCAAATCCGCCAATCCGAAATATTTTTCCATAGGATATTACGACAGAAACGGAAATCGTAAGGACGACTTATATGATTCTCATCTTACGTTGAGTGTTCAGCTCAGACCGGGAGCAAAATACTCACGCTATGGTTTAGACCGGTACGAACATTCTTCTTTAGCCCCTGCCATTATTTTAAAATACATAAAAGGAATAAAAGGAGTTTTTAACAGCGACTTCAATTACGATAAATTACAACTCCTCTATAATCAACCCATACTTTGGGGGCCTATCGGAAAAACAGAAGTGACTTTTGAATTCGGAAAATCATTTAATAACCTTCCTCTGTCACTGTTGGGAGTTATCCCCGGAAACCAGTCGTATGGAATTATTTTCAACACCTTTTCTCAGTTAAATTATTACGATTTTGTAACGGATATTTATACGGCATTGCATGTGGAACATCATTTCAATGGAAGGATACTTTCCTACATTCCTTTATTGAAAAAACTGCAACTCAGAGAACTGGTATTTTTACGAGGAGTCTGGGGGGATATATCGAATGGCTCAAAATCCATAAATGCCACCAATATCGTCTATACAGCGCCTAATAAAAATATTTATTACGAATATGGATTCGGTATTGAAAATATAGGTTTTGGAAATCTGAGAATTTTCAGAATAGATTTTAACTGGAGAGGAAACTACATGGACATGCCTGATGTAAATAAATTTGGGGCAAAAATAGGAATGCAGCTTAGTTTTTAAAGAACAGAATGAAAAAATGCCGAAAGCATTTTAGTTTACCTTTTTCCGAACCGGTTTTCTGAAAAATATTCCCCTAAGCTGACGGTCTGATAAAACAACTGTAACTTTGTCACAATGAGGTATATTTTGCCAACTATTTCCCGGTTTTGAAACGTGCCTTATGCCACTTTTCTTCCTATATGACTTATCTAAGATAAAAACCGGTTTTTGGTATTGTTTTTGAGCGTTTTTATTGAGGGTATTAGAATTTAATTCGTAACTTTACACTTATTTACTAAAAATGAAGAAAACGGGTTTATTGTCAGCCTTTTTACTGTGTTCAGTTTTTTTTAT
>JAISMV010000099.1 GCA_031276535.1 Flavobacteriaceae bacterium | reverse complement strand
TTATACCTGTTATTCTGGATTATCGTTTATGCTTTTTTTATGGGAGATAATTATGGATTATTAATATTTGTAAGTCTTCCCGTAGGCATGGTTATATCCAGAAGTTTATAATGAACCTTCCCCTGTTCTGAAAATCCGGTAGGGGTAAAAGATTCACCTTCGGATACCATCCCGAATGCCCTATACTATAAAGACGCTCAAAAGAGCTTAAAAAGAATGCAAAATATAATTAGAACCTAAAAATAAACATTTGAATAAAATTTAAACAGGCTCTAATATGATCCGATTACATTTGATGCCTGAATCCGCAATTTTATTCCCTCGCTTAAAAGTTTCCATTTCTTAAATACTTTTTGTAAATTTGCCGCCTTACAAATACGAAATGACATATGAATGTTACACAAAACAAAATAGACGATTTAACCGCTATTATTAGTATCACCATACAGCCTGAGGATTATAGATCCAATGTGGAAAAAGCACTTAACGATTACCGGAAAAAAGTAAACATGCCCGGTTTCAGAAAAGGGAAAGTTCCTATGGGAATTGTTAAAAAACAATACGAAGGAGCGGTTACCTATGAAGAAATAAATAAGGTTTTGAATGACACTTTAAATAACTTCATTTCCGAAAATAAACTGGATATATTAGGACAGCCGCTGCCTGTAATTAATGAGAAACAGGACGAAAGTGAGAACGAAAACGAAATGACGTTTAAGTTCGAAATCGGATTGGCTCCTGAAATTACTGTAGATCTGTCTAAAGCGACAGTTCCTTATTATAAAATAAAAGCTACCGAAAAAGAGGTAGCAGAGGTCATCTCCGGGGCGCAAACGCAATTTGGGGAAATAATTGATGCCGAGGAAATAGGAGAAGACGGAAGTTTCGTGGCGAAAGTTCAGGAAATCGATGAAGAAGGAAATCCGGTTGAAGGAGGCATTGATACCACAATTACCCTTTTGGTAGATAAATTAAAGACCAAAGATTCTTTTCTGGGAAAAAAAGCAGGCGACGTAATAGAAATTACTGCTCAAAGCTTATTCAGCGATGTACATGAATTACAACATTTCCTTGGATTATCTCATGAAGCAGCGCATAGCTTTGACGGAAAACTAAGGATCACTCCGGAAAAAATTTCCGACAGAATAAAAGCCGAATTAAATCAGGAATTTTTTGATAAATTAGGTAAAGGAGATGTTACTTCCGAAGAAGAATTACAAGCTTCGATCAAAGAAGAAATTGAAGATTATTACAAAAAAGAATCGGATACGAGATTCATAAATGATTCTGTGAAATGGTTACTCGAAAATGTAAAGGTTGATCTACCTTCCGGATTCTTAATCAAATTCTTGCAAAGTACATCGAAAGAGCCTATAAGTGATGAAAAGGTTGCAGCCGAGTATGAAAAATCAGAAGAATCTTTGCGTTATCAATTAATTGAAAAACAAATCCTTACCGACAATAAAATAAAGGTTAAATATCAGGATCTGGCAGACTTTACCAGAGACCAGATAAAACAACAATTTGCCGCATACGGATATAGAGATATTCCTGAAGAAGATTTGGAAAAATATGTAATTAGTGCCATGAAAAACGAAGAACACGTTCGTAAATCTTCATCAAGAATCATTCAGCAAGAACTATTTAAGGTGTTTGATTCCCAGATCACCAAAAAAGAGCAGGAAGTCTTTTTTGATGAATTTCACAAACTTTAAAAAGCAAAATAAAAATAGAACAACAAACCCATGACCACTAAAAAAATGGTTTTGGGTTTGTGTTTTAAAATAAGGAAAATGTTCTTTTATAAAATTCATCAACTAGTACTATAAATACACGATTTCTCCCTTTTTTGCCGGGCGTTTTTTAAACCGGAGGGTTTAAACACAAGCTAAGACAGCACCGGGCATAAATTTTTTCAATAGTTAAGGAAATTTTTTACCAAAAGGAAACTTTAAAAATTTGTGTCGTTCGATTTTCGATTTAAGTTCTTTGCAAAAATCATCTGCTTTTACAAAAATTCCCATGATCCGTCTTCTGATTCCACAGGAAATAATTTCGATTATGTATTTGATGTTTAATACGTAAACGTGCAAAATGCCATCTTTTTATATGGTTTTTTATGACCGCTCAGCCCGAACTCAGGTTATTTACGTTTGATAATAGATATTTGAGATAAAAAACATATAAATCCCATAAAATAAAAACACGATAATTAGTAACAAATAATTATCTGATTTCAAGAGCTTTATATGTGGTAAAATCCTTGTGCGGCATGAAATAAAACAATCAAAAAGTACGAAAAAACTATTATACTTAGGAAAAAAATTTTTATATTTGCCGACTGAACTATAATAAAAAAATAAAAGGTTATGTCTGACATTACATCAAGAGTAAAAGCTATCATCGTTGATAAATTAGGAGTAGATGAAAGCGAAGTTACACCAGAAGCAAGTTTTACAAACGACTTGGGAGCAGATTCATTAGACACGGTGGAATTAATTATGGAGTTTGAAAAAGAATTTGATATTCAAATCCCGGATGATCAAGCGGAAAAAATTTCAACAGTTGGTCAAGCCATTTCTTATATTGAAGGAATAAACAAACAATAATTCACACAAAGACATTAGGATATATGGCTTTTAAACGAGTAGTAGTAACTGGACTTGGCGCAATAACTCCTTTAGGAAATAATTTTCAAGAATATTGGGAAGCCTTAATAAACGGGGTTAGCGGAGCAGGTCCGATTACTCTATTTGATGCAGCTAATTTCAAAACAAAATTTGCTTGTGAAGTAAAAAATTATAATCCCGAAGACTATTTTGAGCGGAAGGATGTTCGTAAATATGACCGGTGCGCCCAGCTGGGGCTGATTGCTTCGAAAGAAGCGGTAGGAGACAGCAGGCTGTTGGAATATTCCGAACTGAATAAAGACAGAGTAGGAGTAATTTGGGGTTCGGGAATAGGAGGATTAACCACCTTTGAACAGGAGGTAACTGCCTATGTTCAGGGGAACGGAATTCCAAGATTCAATCCATTCTTTATTCCTAAAATGATAGCAGATATGACTCCGGGTCTTATTTCCATGGAATATGGATTTCGGGGTCCTAACTATGCTACGGTTTCAGCTTGTGCATCTTCTTCTAATTCCATCATTGATTCACTGATGTTTATTCGACTGGGGAAAGCCGATGCCATTGTTACAGGAGGCTCTGAAGCTGCTATTTGTGTAAGCGGCGTGGGAGGATTTAATGCCTTGCATGCTATGTCTACCAGAAATGACGACCCTCTGACAGCTTCCCGCCCGTTTGATAAAGACCGGGATGGATTTGTTCTGGGAGAAGGTTCGGGCGCTCTCATTTTAGAAGAATACGAACATGCGAAAAGAAGAGGAGCGACCATTTACGCAGAAGTAATAGGAGGTGGTTTAAGCGCTGACGCGTACCACATGACAGCTCCGCATCCGGAAGGGTTGGGAGCATATAACGTAATGAAAAATGCGATTGAAGATGCCGGAATTTCTCTGACGGATATTAATCATATCAACGTTCACGGAACCTCCACTCCATTAGGAGACCTAGCGGAATCAAAAGCAATCTTGAAATTATTTGGAGAACATGCCTATGATATCCAAATTAACTCTACCAAATCAATGACAGGTCATCTGTTGGGGGCGGCAGGAGCTATCGAAGCGTTAGCTTGTGTAGGAGCTATTACGAATAATATAGTTCCGCCAACGATTAATCACTTTACAGATGATGAAGATTTCGATCCGAAATTAGATTTCACCTTTAACAAAGCGAAGGAAAAAGAAGTCAACTATGCAATGAATAATACTTTCGGGTTTGGAGGTCATAATGCATGTGTTATTTTAAAGAAAATTTAAAAATAATTGGAAACAGATAGATCTGATGATTATTTGGAAAAAAATATTTTTCCGTTCCAATTTATTAAAGCTTGACGCTAATAAAAAAGAGCAAAAAAATTTTAAAAAACAAATAGAAAATCTTATCGGGTATAAGCCCTTAAGAATGAGTGTTTTTTACGAATGTTTTACTCATTCATCCTTTAAAAACAAGAATGGCAATAAAAATTTTGAAAGACTGGAATTTTTAGGAGATTCTTTGTTGTCGAGTGTTGTTTCCGATTATCTGTATCATCAGGCCCCTGATAAAAAAGAAGGATACCTTACTCAGATGAGATCCAAAATGGTAAATAGAAGAACTCTGAATGTTCTGGGAACAGAACTGAAATTGTCTTCGCTTCTTCAAAAGAGGCAAAATACAAGCTTGGGAGAAGATATTGACGGGAATTTATATGAGGCTTTGATAGGAGCAATTTATATTGACGGAGGTTTTGAATTATGCAGAAATTTTGTAAAAAAAACCCTTATAAAACATGAAGATTTTAAACAACTGGAGAAAAAAATCACCAGTTATAAAGGTTTAATTGTAGAATGGGCGCAAAAAAATAAACGAAAGATAGATTTTGAGACCTTTCAGGAAGAAAACGCTGAAGAAACATTGGTTTTCAATTCCATTATCCGATTGGATAACAGTATAGTAGCCAAAGGAAGAGCCGCCTCAAAAAAAAAGGCGGAGGAAGATGCTTCCAAAAGAGCATATTACAGTTTAAATAAATATATTAATACATCCGAAGAAAGTTAAGGATATGAAAGTATATTCTCTTGATTGGGACGATGACGATCCGGTATTTGACTTTAAATTAATAGGATTTGCATCAAGTCTTGTCAGAGATTACGATTTCGTGTTTTACCTGAATAAAAACTGCCGGTTTAATTTCAGCCGGATAAAAGATCAGGAAATTACAGAGGATGGAATTCTTTATGCATTTTCGGCTTACCGGTTTTATCATTTAAAAACCAGACAGGAAATAGAGTTGATCAGCAACTATTCCTTTCCGCAGACAATAAAAGAAAACACGGGTTTGTTTGGAGAAACAGAGGTAATTAAGACATTGATCCCTGAGCATAGATCTTTTAACTATTTCCTGAAATCGGATTTTTTATTAGATGAAGAATTCTATACGATTTTGCCTAATCTCGAAAGTATCCGGGAATATCAGAAGATTAGTATTAATAGCATAAAAATGAAAAATTTAGAAAATTTGATATTACCAACATAATAATGAACGAATACAAAAAAAAGACGAAAATTGTAGCAACGATAGGACCTGCATCAGAAGATAAAGAAACATTATTGCAGATGTTTAAAGCCGGAGTAAATGTTGTCAGAGTAAATTTCTCACATTCTGAAGAGGAAATCGTAAAAAGATGGGTACAATTAGTCAGAAATATTAATGAAGAATACGGTTTTAGTGTTGCATTGCTGGCAGACCTTCAGGGTCCCAAGCTGAGAGTGGGAATTGTAAAAGAAGGTACCGTACTGGAAGCCGGCGATATTATCACATTTACCAATGAAAATATTGAAGGAAACGCGGAAAGAGTATACATAAGCTATCCTCAGTTCGCACAGGATGTAAAAGTGGGGGAAAAAATATTATTGGACGATGGAAAATTAATATTTGAGGTAGTTGAAACAAACTTAAAAGATAAAGTAAGAGCGAAAGTAATACAGGGAGGACCTTTATACTCTAAAAAAGGAATAAACCTGCCCAACACCAAGATCTCATTGCCGGCGTTAACGGAAAAAGATATAAAAGATGCCCTGACGGCTATCAAATATGATTTTGACTGGATAGCGCTTTCATTTGTGAGACATGTGGAAGATGTCAATGACTTAAAGAAATTAATACAGATCCATAGTAACCATAAAATTCCGATTATCGCCAAGATAGAAAAACCGGAGGCCATAAGAAACAGCCATGAAATTGTCAAAGTTGTAGATGGAATTATGGTGGCAAGAGGGGATCTGGGAATTGAAATCCCGATGGAGAAAGTGCCTCTGATCCAGAAAAATCTGGTGAATCTGTGTAAAATTGCCTGTAAGCCGGTAATTATTGCTACACAGATGATGGAAAGCATGATGGAGGGTTTGACGCCTACCCGGGCAGAAGTGAACGATGTAGCCAATTCCGTACTGGACGGAGCCGATGCCGTAATGTTGAGCGGAGAAACTTCCGTAGGAAAATATCCGGTGGAAGTAGTCAGGAATATGTCCAAGATCATTAGCAATGTTGAAGACGACCACCAGATCCAGGTGCCTCCTCACCACCCTAAAAAAGGAAGCGATCGTTATATTACGGACATGATCTGTTATAATGCGGCGGATATGGTAGGGCAGGTAAATGCCCGGGCAATCATAACGTTGACTCAGTCGGGATATACCGCATTTCAGATCTCCTCTCACAGACCTTTGGCAGATATCATTGTATTTACCTCAAATAAAAGGATTGTTACCATGTTGAGCCTCTTGTGGGGAGTGAAAGCTTTCTTATACGAAGAATTAAAAAGCACGGATGAAACCGTGGTAGGAGTAAATAGAGATGTCAAGGAGAAAGGATATGTAAAAACCGGGGATTTTGTTATTAACCTCAACGCCATGCCTTCCTTTGAGAACGGAATAACAAATACAATACGATTAACCCAAATATCCTAAAAATCCGGCTTATCGGGTGTAAATTAATAAATCCGGTATCGGGGATTTTCGGTTGTTAGGAATTAAATCCAAGTTGAGGTGTTCCGTAAAACAAACTTGAAATCAGGTTAAAAACTTTATATTTTGCCGTCCTGACTGATATTCTTTTTTAAAGGTATTATGTGGAAATAATTCTTTAGAATGAAGAATATCAGTCATTTGAGCAAAATTGTACCCTTATGTCGTTAATTTTTAATGAATATGTTTTTGTCGTGCATTTAGCATCGGAAAGATTACTTTTTTAAAAGTTATAGGTTACTCCGAAATTCCAGGTTCTACCGTTTCCGAAATATACCTGATTGCTAACGTCTATTCCTTTATAGGTCTCACTTCCTGCCTTATAATTAGTTCGGCAATAGGTCATAAATATTTCGTTTAATGCATTGTTGACGTTGACTCTGAAACGTAGAGAGCTGGAATCAAAATAAATGTTGTAAGAAGCCCCCAGATCCAGTGTGAGGTAATCGGGAAGTTCCAGCATTTCTATTTTTTCATCGGGTTTAGCTGCAATTACATCAAAGTCAGAATATAATTTTTCATATCGGTTTAAGTCCGCATCAAAGGAAAATCCTTTAAAGGGATTGTAAATCAAGCCTATTCCATAGCTGAATTGAGGCGCATTGGCTGTTTTCACCCCGTCTAACAAAATGGTCTTTTCACTTAAAACAGATAGATCGTCATAATCATAAGTGGTTGAATGGGCGTTTCCGTTATACTCCCATGTTCCTGCGGATAAATGACCTTTAAAACGTAACTGACGGAAAGGTTTTATCAGGAAGTCGATCTCAATTCCCTGATGCAGCTCATCAATTCCGGTTCTGTTTTCTAATGTGTTCAGAGTGGCCGTTTGATGGGAAATGGTTTCCACCCGGTCGTTCCAGTATGTTTTGTAGACATTGATATTTAATTCGGCAATGGAATAATTAAGTTGATACCCTAGTTCCACTCCTATGATTTTTTCATTGGAAGCCAGAGGATTTACATCGTTCTTGTAATTAAGGAACAGATTGTCCTGATACGGTTGTCTTGAATAGTATCCGGCATTTCCGAAAATATTGTGATGAGGGGTAATTTTAAAGTTCAGCCCCCCTTTGATGTTATATCCCGTATTGCTGAGGTTTTTGGATTTTTGTTCTCCGGGAACATAATTAAAGCGGTCTTCACGGTAATGGGATTGTTCGGAAACAGATCCCTGTATAAAGGCAGACAGGAAACGGTTGGAGTATTCCACCTGCCCGAATCCGCCTATGTATTGTATGGTTTCGTCATAATCATAGCCTAATTTCTGCTTGTCATCCACATTTTCAAACAAGGCTCTCCAAGGATTGATGCTGTATGCTTTGGTAACGATATTGGAGTTTCCGTTATTTACATTATTAGAAGTATCTTCTATCCCGGCGAGTCCTAAAAATCTATAGGCTTTTTGATAGTGAGTTCCGGTATAGGTTCTTCCATCCACTCCGACATTAAATTGCAGGTTTTTATTGATTTTATAGTTAAGATTGGAAACTAATCCATACCATTGATGATTGTTTACGGAAGCTCTCAGAATATAATTGGCGTTTTTGCCTCCCGTTGCTTTGTTTATACCGATTCCGTTAACATTATTGGCTTTATTATAATTCTCCACAGCGTTCCAGTTTATCGTTCCGGTTTCCGGATCTCTATACCCTGAAATACCGCTGGTTGAGCCGAAACCACCGGTTCCGCCTCCCCTTCCCCAAGAAGCATACAACACGGTAGACAGGTTGGTTTTTTCGTTTATTTTCCAGTCCCAGTTCAGATTAGCTACCGGCTTGTGATAGTAGTTGGTTCTTAAAGAAAGCTGTTCTTCCTGCAGCCAGCCTTCATTTACATTGTATTTGCGTCCGTATTTTTGATAGTCTTTAATAGAGGTGTAAGAGCTTTGATCGTGTTTTTGAGGAGCTCCGTAGACCATGAAATTGACGGTATGATTTTCGTTGGGTTTGTATCCTACAGAAAGGAAATAAATTTGTCCTTCTCCCCGGGTTCCATGGTTATAGCCATCTCCTCTCCAGGTTGAGGTTAAAAGGGAAAATCCCCATTTCCCCTGCAATCCGCTGTTGTATTCGTAAGAAGCTTTCCAATATCCGTTATTACCCACTAACAGTTTAGCGCTGGAACCGGCTGTTTTTTCGGTGGCTTTGGTAACGATATTTATGGTCCCTCCCACGGAAGATATAGCCAGTTTGGATGAGCCTAACCCTCTTTGTACCTGCACGGAATTGGCAATATCGGTCAATCCTGACCAGTTAGACCAATATACTTTTCCATCTTCTACGGCATTTATGGGCTGTCCGTTAATAAGAAAAGCCGTGTTGGACTGGTCAAACCCCCGAACGTACATATTGGCTTCTCCGTATCCGGAAGATTCTCCCCAGGTAAAAACGGAAGGGGTGTTTTTCATAATGGCAGGGAATTCCTGATTCCCGGACTTATCTTTAATCTCCTGTTTTTTAATGGTAGAAACGGCAACAGGAGTTTCCCGGTCTTTAGCGACATCTATGACTCCCTTACCAACAATTACCACTGCATCGATTTCTTTTTCTTTAGTGCCGGTAGAGTCGGTATTCAGGTCCTGAGCTCGGACTGTAGTTGTTAAAAAAATAACAAAGAAACAGAATAGTCCTAATGGGGTTATTTTTAGTCTCATAACAAAATGATTTAGTTAATTTAGGTTTATTGGAAATTCCAAACACAAATATAAAAAATAATACATAATTTCCAATATATTGTTTTTTCAATTAACGAAATCTTAATATTATCAGAGTTAAGTATAAAATATTTTTATAAATTATAAAATTAAGCTAATGTTTTATACTTAAGGTGTTTTTATTGTTATATTTGCATACAACAAAATAAAAATATAGAAAAAAAGAAGTTCTTTAATGAAATAGATAGAGCAAAAGAGGCGATTTAAAAATGGATATAGGAAAACATCCATATGTATTTTATTTGTGGGCTCTGATCACAGGGATATTTTTGTATTCCTATGTTCCGGTGTCTTTTATTCGGGTTTCCTTACTGTTGGGAGTTATGCTTATGGTTTTGGCGTGCACGGTTCTTTCGGTACGGTTTAGGGTGTTGTATTCCCTGATTGTTTTAGGGTGCTGGATGTTAACCGGAATGATGCTGACGGGAGTAAACACTTTCATTCCTAAAAATCATTATGTTCATTTTGAGCAAGAAGAAAAGAAACAATATGTCTCCGTGATTATAAAGGAGCAAAATAATTCGAACGAGAAGAACAGAAAATATACGGCGGAAGTAAAAGAAATTTCACATAAAAATACAATTATCCGTTCTTCCGGAAATATATTGTTATTGGTGGATAAATCCCGGTTTAGTCCGGTCTTTACTTTAGGAAATGAATATAAGTTACTGGTGAAAATTCAGAAACCGTTTGTAATGTTAAATCCCCACCAGTTTGATTATGGAAAATATCTGGAAAGAAAATATATTTTACGAACGGGAAAAGTGGAGAAGATCCTCTCAGAGCAAAAGCATTCTTCTTTTTGGTATTCAATAAAAAATTTCAATCAGAAATTAATTCGAAAAGTGGATAATTCGGTTCTGAAAGAGAACTCAAAAGAATTCTTAAAAGCATTTTTGCTGGGAGATCGTTCCGAGATGAAAAGAGACACCATTGAAGCCTATTCCAAATCCGGAATTATGCATTTAATAGCCATATCAGGAATGCATATCGCTTTTATTTTCGGAATAATTTTTAAACTTTTCTCTATTTTTCTGGGGAGGAAAAACAGAAAGATAACCATTCTGGTTTCTTTGCTTTTTGTTTGGGCATTCGGGTGTTTTGTAGGCTTATCTTCTTCCGTTTCCCGTTCGTGTCTGATGATTACTTTGTATTATGCTTTTGAGCTATTGAAAAGGCCTTCTAATATTTATCACAGTTTATCGCTCTCCGCGGTTATTATTCTTCTCTGCGATCCTCATGAAATTTATTCCATAGGGTTTCAGCTAAGTTATGCAGCCGTATTTTTTATGTCGTGGCTGGGTGCTTCCGTAATGAAATATATAAAGGTAAAAAACAAAAAGGTAAACACCTGGATTATGGAACCGTTGTCTATGACATTGGTAGCTCAATTGGGGACGCTGCCTTTGGTTTTATATTATTTTCATCAAATTTCCTTATTATCCGTCCCTGCCAATATTTTTATTATTCCGTATACCGTTGTGATCACTTACGCCTCTATATTGGAATTATTGGGTATTTTTCTGCCTCACGAGTATCAGTTTTACTTTTCCTCTCTCTATGATTATCTCGTAATGATGCTGGTAGAAGCCTCCCGATGGATTTCTTCCGTAGATTTTTTCTTATTCAGGAATATCTCACTGAATTTGCCGGAATTGACGTTTTTGTGTTTTTTCGTTGTTTTTCTGAGGTATTTTTTGAAGAAACCCGCTTTAAGAACCGCGTTTCCGTTTTTGCTGTGTTTATTTGTTTTTCAGGTAAGCCGGTTGGTACAGGATTATAAATTTTCCGACAAAAAAAATTTTATAGTGTTTCATGATAAAACGGTTCTGTTAGGATTCAGAGAAGGAGAAAAATTGGTAGTTGTGAAAGATCCTACAAGTGATATGAAACGATTAAGGTCTTATATTATAGACCCTTATATCACGCAGGAAAGAATAAGGAAAGTAGAGTACAAGGATATAAATTATCAAGAAATGTATCAATGGAGATCGCACACAATATCGGTTTCTGGTAAGGATAAAATGATGATTCCGGATTCTGAGGGGTATGATCATGTAATTGTATCAGGAAAACACCGGATAAACCTGATGAAAAACGGCGTTGATAAAGACATATCCCCGAAAAGCGGGATTTCATATGCAGATAAGGCGGATAAAAATCCGGATTCCTTATGGTTTACAGCAAAAAAAGGGGCTTTTATAGTTTCTCTTTAGTGAGGTGTTCGTCAATTTGTTTTTTCAGGTCTTTGACCACATTTAGAAAATCTGCCGGCTGAAAAAAACCGGAAATAACGGTCAGGGTTTCCCCTTTGTCGTTAACCAATGCCACGGAAGGATATCGCAAGC
Source organism: Flavobacteriaceae bacterium (assembly GCA_031276535.1). GTDB lineage: Bacteria > Bacteroidota > Bacteroidia > Flavobacteriales > Weeksellaceae > Apibacter. The sequence continues at coordinate 7,924 of JAISMV010000099.1, read as the reverse complement.
GACCTCCCAGAGTAAAGTAAGCCAACATCTGTATTCCGCTTTTTCCGTTAGAAATCCATTGGTATGTTTTTCCTTTAAAAATAATCTCTTCGTTAGATTCCGCATTAAACTTTACAGGAATAAAATTTTCATTAACATATTCCGCTACTTCTTCGTTGTGGAAAGTGTGTTGGTCCATGAGCTTACAAGGTCCGCACCAATCGGTGTATATATCCATGAACAACAGCCTTTTGTCTCCATTGAGCTGCAAACTGTCTGCCTGCTGTACACTTTTCCATTCTATCAGGTGTTTTTCCTGACCCAACAAGAGGGAAAAAGAAAGCAAAAATAGGGGTATAGAATATTTCATATCTAAATATATAAAAGGCAAAAGTATATATTTAGGAGAATATAATCAATTAATTTATGATTTTTCTATTCTATACCCCCGATAAATTTTTCTATGTTTAAAATTTTATACTTATTCCGGTTAAAAAGTTAAATCCTGCCTGAGGGTAATAATAAGGGGTTTCACCATAATAATACCCATTACTTTCATACAACGTATCAAAGAGGTTGTTCATAACCAGTTTCAAACTGAAATTCTTAGTATTGAATAATTTGGGAGAATATTCAATTATCAGGTCAGAGGTGAAATATCCGTCCAGTTTTCCGATCTTATTTTTTTCGTTTGACATGTACTGGCTGCCGATGTATTGATTCAGCCATCTTCCGGTAAGGTTTTTAACGGGTTTCCATTCTATGCCCAGATTTCCTATGTAGTTGGGAGAAAATGCAATATCCGTGTCACCCAGGTTTACAAGCCCGGATTCGGTTTCCTTTTTAAAATCAATGTTTTTATTGCTGCTTATCGTGGAATTCGCTGTAATTTGTAGTTTGGAGGAGAGTTGATACCCTACGGACAGTTCAATTCCGATTCGGAAGCTTTTCCCGCTGTTTTCCCGGATGAAACCTCCCGTGTCATTGATCTTTCCGCTTAAAACCAATTGATCAATGTAATACATACCGTATCCGTTAACGGAATACGTGAATTTTGAAGAATTTTGCTGAATTCCGACCTCTACATTATGCATTAATTCGGCTTTTACATTTTCATTGTCCAGAATGTCATCCCGGCTGGGTTCCCGATGTGCCATTCCATAGGTCAGATACAGAGCCCCGTTATGTATTTTTCGGGAGACTCCTATTTTAGGATTGACAAAACCGTAATTTTCGCTGAAATTTATATCTCCTCCATTTTTGTAGATACTTTCTCCTCCCGGAATGTCATGTCCCGAATAATGAATATTTCGATATTGAACATCTCCGAAAACCTCCCAAAGTTCTGTTAGGTTGTATAGAGCTTTTACATAGCCGGATACTTCATTTTTTTGAGCTTTATTTCTATAGTATTCGTGGTGGAGATTTCCGTTTGAAAAATATTCCGCCCAGATAACTTCTCCATAGTGGTATCCTTCATAAACATTAGCCCCTAGTCCGAATTCCAGATTCAATTTATTCCAATTTCCCGACAATCGGTTTATAATTCCGTAAAAATCATTATTCAGCCATTGCCGTCTTATCAGATCGGTTCTGGATATTGTATCGCTTCCAAGGATTATATTTTCCAGTTCGTAGTCGATTAGTTTGGCGCTTTGCTTATATTCCTCATAATATCCCTTCCCTTTTGTGTAAAACAAAGTTGAACGAAAAGCCCAATTTTCCTTTAGTTTTTGTTCGAGATATAAATGATAGTGATTTTGACTATAATTGTCGGTTTCGTTGTCATAATACCGTGCGATATTTCCGTTATCATCATAGATGGCTCCGCAGGAGTTAGAAGTTCGTTTCACTTTCATCGTTTCCGCATCAATTCCATTCCACGCCTGATAGGTTTTTTCTTTTCCGCCAAAAGCCATAAAACCTATCTGAGTCCGGTTTTTCTTATATATTCCATGAACATAGTAGGAGAACAGGTCAGAGGAGGCTCTGTCTATATATCCGTCGGATTTGATAAAGGAAACCCGTGCGTCTATTTTTAATGCTTCATCGAAAAAATTTCCGGTACCCAATCCGAAAGTATGTTTACGGGTATTGAAAGAACCCAGGGATTGGTCTGTTTGAAAGTAAGGTTCTTCCGAAGGTGTTTGCGTTTGTGCGTTGATACTCGCCCCGAAGGAACCGGTGCCTTCCGTGGAGGTTCCCACTCCCCGTTGTATGGTGAGGTTTGAGAGGGAGGAGGCTAAATCCGGAAGGTTTATCCAAAAAGGACCTTGTGATTCCGCATCATTTACCGGAACTCCATCCAGTGTAACATTGATGCGTGTCTGGTCGCTTCCTCTGATTCGTACCCCTGTATACCCTACGCCCGCTCCGGCGTCTGAGGTAGAAACTACAGATATGTTATTTTTCAGCAGGAACGGAATGTCTTGTCCCAAATTTCTACTTTCCAGCTGTTTACGACTGACACGTTCCTTGCTGATGGGCGCTTTGCCGGTAACAATAATTTCCTGAATTTCTGTTAATGAATCTTTTTTTTCCTGAGCCGCCAGGCAGCTTCCAAGAAATACACTTAAAAAAATAAAATCCCTTTTTTTCATATTAATTTTAGGTTGAATAATAAAAAAGGGGGTATAGGTATTGATTAAAAATAAAAAAGACCTCAAAAAGGAATTTGAAATCTTCTTAATCTAAGATTTCCCTTGGCAACATTACTTGCCCAAGTTCCTAGGGTATAATCTCAGCCGTTTTTCACAGCACCCCTCTTTATGTTTATTTTGCAAACATAAAATAAAAATTCATAATTTAAAAAGAAACGTCAATTAAATTTTCCGCTTCTTTTTCAAGCATCTCCTCCTGAAATATTTGGAAATCTTCTGCATTCAGGATTCTTTTTCCGGTTCTGAATCTTGATCTCCAGTAAGCCGTATCAAGAGAAGTTATGACAACTCCCTGAGAAGAAGAAGCATGTATGAAGAATACTTCTCCGCTGGGACTTACATTTTCAACAATTCCTACATGGGAGATCCTGCTTTTTGGAGTATGGGCGAAGAAAATCAAATCGCCCTTTTTCAGATTTTCTTTGGAAATGCGAAAACCTTTCTGCGACTGTGATGCAGAAGTTCGGGGCAAACGAATATTAAAAGAAGCAAATACTTTCTGTACAAATGAAGAGCAGTCTATTCCGTTTCTTGTTGTTCCTCCATAGCGATATGGCGTTCCTAAGTAGGTTTTAGCCTCACCGAGTAAGTCATAAGCTTTTTTGGAAAGTTCCATTTCGGCATGAATCTTGCTCTTCTCTGCCAAAAGGTCTTTTTCCGAAATGAGTTTTTTCTCATTTACGCCGGAAACGTTAGGGCCTTTAGCAGATTTTGGATGATATACTAATAATTCGCTTGTGGTGGGATATTTATAACCTTTATTACTTATCACATAGTTGGATACACAGGAAGTGGCTGTTATGGATACAACTATAATGATGGAGGACAACCTTATTAAAGACTTCATAGTACGTGTTAGTAGATTATTTGCCACTCAAAAATAGTAACTATATGCTCACATAGTATTAATTTTAACTTTTTTTAGAAAACTTTAACATATTTAAGGTATTTGTTAACAAAAAAATTAATAAATAGGGGCTTTATTTGTGAAGTTTTTGGGATATCGTGAAGAAAGTTTAGCTAAAGGTCTGGGAGACATTGTGTTGTTGTATTTATTAGAGTTCTTTCGGATATGTTCTTAACCTGTACCGAATATTCATTCTCAGTGATTTTTAATTTATTAACCGAATTTCGGTTAATCGCAGGTAAGAGCATGAGACGGAAAGACGGGATGAATGTCGTATGTCTTTGTGTTATGACCGGTGAATTTTGTAAAATATTCCGTTTTAACTCAAACATGTATTAACGTAAGTTCATATAAATGAAAAGAAATAATAGATCCGATTTTTTGAATTATCTTTATATTTTGTAACATCTTATTATTTTAGATATACTAACTTAGAACATAAATAATCTATAAAAACCATTTTATACATGAAAAAAGGCATTCTCTTTCTGTTTTTTTTACTGGCATTCTCTTTATTCAGGGCACAGGAAAACCTTGATTATCGCGGCTCCTCTACGATAATTAATGATTTGGTTCATACCAAACTAAAAGTCAGTTTCGATATTCCCAATGAAAAATTATTAGGAGAGGCATGGATCACACTCAAACCTCACTTCTATCCGACGGATTCATTAACCTTGGATGCGAAAGGTATGGCGATCTCCGCTGTAACCTTAAATGGAGGAAAGGACCTTGCGTACAATTATAAAAATTCCAAATTAAAAATCAATTTGGACAGAGTGTATAAGAAAAATGAGTCGTATACCATTTACATAAAATATGTTGCAATTCCTGCTACTGTTTCACAAAAAGGAAGTGCAGCCATTCAGGATGCCAAAGGGCTTTATTTCATTAATCCCAGAGGAGAAGACAGCGATAAGCCCACTCAAATCTGGACACAGGGAGAAACAGAATCCGGCAGCTGCTGGTTTCCTACTATAGATAAACCCAATCAAAAAACGTCTCAGGAAATTTACATAACAGTGCCCGACAAATACGTTACCTTATCTAACGGCTTGTTGAAAACACAAACTAAAAATCCGGACGGAACACGAACAGATTACTGGAAATTTGATAAAAAACACGCACCCTATTTATTCTTCATGGGAATAGGAGAATTTGCCGTTGTTAAAGACAAATGGAAAAACATTCTTGTAGACTATTATGTGGAAAAAGAGTACGAACCTTATGCCCGGCAGATATTTGGAGATACTCCGGCTATGATAGAGTTCTTCTCTAATGTATTGCAATATCCTTATCCATGGGAAAAATACAGCCAGATGGTCGGAAGAGACTTTGTAAGCGGAGCGATGGAAAATACCACGTGTACCCTTCACGGAGAAATAGCTCAACAAAAACCCGGACAGTTAACGGATGAAAATCAATGGGAATCGGTTATCGCCCACGAACTGTTTCATCACTGGTTCGGGGATCTGGCTACTACGGAAAGCTGGTCTAATCTGTCCGTGAATGAATCGTTCGCCAATTATTCCGAATATCTTTGGTTTGAGCATAAATACGGAAAGGATAAAGCCGAGGAACACAGAGAGGGAGAAAAAGAAGGATACCTGTACGGAGGGGAAAACTTTGCCAAAGACCTGATACGATTCCAATACGAGGACAAGGAAGATATGTTTGATGCGGTTTCCTACAATAAAGGCGGTCTTATTCTGCACATGCTGCGAAACTATTTGGGAGATGACGCTTTTTTTACCGGTATGGGTTTATATCTTAAAACCAACGAATATAAGGCAACCGAGGCACATCATTTACGTCTGGCATGGGAAGAAATAAGCGGAAAAGATTTGAACGTTTTTTTCAATCAGTGGTATTTTGGAAACGGACATCCTCAACTGGAAATAAGCTACGCCTACGACAATGCCAAAAAATCCGTTTTGGTTACCCTCACACAAACGCAGGATCCTAAGTTCCAATTCCCTCTGGATATTGATGTTTATGAAAACGGAAAGGCAACCCGTCATCAGGTTTGGGCAAAAGCCACAGAAACCAATACCTTTGAACTTCCGTATAAAACCAAACCTCAGCTGGTCAATGTAAATCCCGATAATGTCCTGCTTAGCGAAATCACAGACGATAAAACCACAGAGCAGTATATTTTTCAATACAAAAACGCTCCCGAATATCATTCCAGAAGAGAAGCCATTGAAAAACTGGCAGAGGTACAAACTTCCAATGCTCAGGCGTTAGAAACCCTGCTGCAGGCATCTTCTTCCGATAAATTCGAAGGATTAAGAATATTGGCTATTTCAAAACTGGAGGCAGCTCATTCTTCCGTGAAGCAAAAATCTGCTCCCGTATTGGAGAAAATTGCCGGTTCGGATCCTAAAACCTTAGTTCAGGCAGAAGCTATTAAACAATTAGGGAAAATAGATCCTGCAAAATATACAGACTTGTTCAAAATAGCGGCAAATAGTCCTTCTTATGCCGTAAAGGCGGCAGCCATATTGGCTATACTTTCGGTAGACAAATCCGCGGCGGCTGAAATAGTAAATAAAATTGACGATAAACAACCCGGACGGGAATTAACGGCTGCAATAGCTAAAACAGCCATAGCAAACAAGGATACCTCCAAATTGGAACTGATTTCGAAGAATTTTTTAAATATGTTGCTTAGGGCGCAGTCTCAGGAAGAAGCCAATACGTATTTTGAGGTGCTTCAAACAATAATGAAGGGAGATTATTTTAAAGAAACCAAAAATATAGTGGATTCCATAGTGAAAATATATCCTCAGGCAAAGAAATACAACTATGGGGAAATGCTGATGCAGATCATGCAGGAATCTCTTTATATGAAGCAGCAGGCATCCGGTTCCTCTTCTTCCGGTCAGAGTTTAAAAGATCAGGTACAATATATCTCGGAAGGGATAGCTAAGATGGAATGAAAAAAGTTCCCGTAATCCGGGAACTTAGATATATCATACTTTCATGCGGGCTGCCTGTGTGCAGCTCTTGTTTTTTTTCATGAGAGAAAGAGCATGAATCCTGAGCGTAAAAGCATTGTAAATTCCGAAGAAGTCCGGCTTTGCAGCCGGAATAAATACCTGGTTACTATTTGCCGCTGATAATTTTTAAGGTTTCGTTAGCTATTTCCAATTCTTCATTCGTAGGAATGATAAGTATTTTTATTTTGGATTCTGAATGATGAATTTCCGCAATTCCACCGGGAGAACTCAATTCTTTATTTTTTTCTTCATCCAGTTTTATTCCCAGAAAATCAAGGTCTTTACATATCAAGGAACGAAGCTGATAGGCGTTTTCTCCAATTCCCGCGGTAAAAACAAGGGCATCCGCTCCGTTCAGGATTGCCAGATAGGCGCCGATATATTTTTTTACCCGGTGGGCGTATAGTTCCAGGCATAAAACGGCATCCGGGTCTCCATTTATGTACATTTGTCCTATGTCCCGAACATCGCTTTTACCGGTTAGCCCCAACAGTCCGGATTTTTTATTCAACAGGTCGTCCAACTCATTAAAATTCACGCCGCATTCTTTTACCATATAAAGCAAAACCGACGGGTCAATATCTCCGCTTCGGGTTCCCATGACCAATCCGTTGAGGGGAGTAAAACCCATAGAGGTATCTACGCTTTCTCCCTTTTCGTTTATTGCTGTAATGCTTGAGCCATTCCCCAGATGGAGAGTTATTATTTTAGCATTCGTGTTTTTTAAATGTGCCACTGCCTGTGCTCTTACGTATTTATGGCTGGTGCCGTGTGCTCCGTAGGCTCTTATTTTATGATCCGAATAAAATTTATTCGGTATTGCATATCGGAACGCTTTAGGAGGCATTGTCTGATGAAAAGAGGTGTCATAGACAACAACCTGAGGAGTGCCTTTAAAAAACTGTTCTGCTATTTCTATTCCCAGTAGATTGGCAGGATTGTGCAGTGGCGCCAACGGACTGATCTCTCTAATAAAATCTTTTACTTTTTCTGTTACTAAAGCCGGTCCCTTTTCATTTCCTCCCTGTACAATTCTATGACCTACAGCGGCTACTTCGGAAGGATCTTTAATTACACCTATTTTTTCATCGGTAAGCAGTTCGACTATCATTTCCATTCCTTCTACATGAGAAGGGAAATTTCGTTCTATCCGCTTTTTTTCTACCTTAGCTCCTTTTAAATACTCATGTGTGATCGAACTTTCTTTTATACCTATTCTTTCTACTAAACCTTTGGCAATAACGGAAGACGAATCCATATTCAATAATTGATATTTTATAGAAGAACTTCCTGCATTGATAATTAATATTAGCATAATTTTATTTTTGGGAACAAAAATAGTATTTTATTTTAGATAGCCAAATAAAGTACTATAC
>JAISMV010000082.1 GCA_031276535.1 Flavobacteriaceae bacterium | reverse complement strand
TAGCGGGCTAAATCAAGAAGAAAAAGTGAAAAAGACGCTCAAAAGAGCTTAAAAAGAATGCAAAATATAATTAGAACCTAAAAATAAATAGTTGAATAAAATTTAAACAGGCTCTAAATTCATCCGAGTACCTGTGATCTTCCGGATTTCCGGTATGTTTTTATGTGAGCCGGATGTTGGCAAACTGTTTTTCAGAACAGCCAAGAGGAAAAAATACTAAAAAAAGAGGCTGTCCTAAAATAAGGACAGCCCCCACTCGTTTAAATACTCAAAATATACTAAACGTGTTATTTAATTTTAACAAGCCAACGCATTCCTGCCAGGATCTGGTGTCCGTCGACTCCGTCCAGATTATTGTATACTCCGTTATAGTTGGTTCTATTGTAAGCATACATAACATGGAATCGTAAGTTTTTCAGCAAAGGATCGGTGAACGGATAATATTCCACTGCTGCCTGCACAGCTCCGTTTATATAAGAGCCGGAATTAAGCTGGTCTCTTCTTTTATTCCAAGTTCCTTTTAGGATAGGTTTTACTTTTCCCAGATCGTATGTTAGATTCACTGTTACGGCATTATCTCTTACATGTCTGGATCCTAATTCCGGATCTTGAACAACATCTCCGTAATTCATATCTCGGTCTCCCATATACCAGTCTAATTCAGCTGTAAATTTTTGTATGTTGATCTGGTTACCTACGGTTACCCAGCTATAATATTTATTCGCATCATGTTGGAAGGCTCCATATCCGTAACGGGTTTTAATAACATCGTTAAAAAGACTTCCTTCCCATAAAAATATTCCTGCAAGGGATTTACTTCTATACTTTTCTACTGTAAATTGTGGGGAGTCTGAATTGATTACCTGAAAGTTAAGGGTTTGATTCGCTACTTTATAAGCTGCACTTATCCCTGTTTTATAGAAATCCAAATCATTGCATCCTATGGAAGTGGCATAAACATCTGCCGCGTTATAATCAAATTCAAAGGTTCCGAACAATATAGATTGTTTCCCTACACGGAATGTCAATTTTTTACCTGCATCAATGTCAAGGAAAGCATGGTCTGTAGAGGAAGCGTAATTATCACGCATAGGTATTTGAGGTTTATTTAACCGTTGTCGTACACGGAATCTAAATCCGGGTGCAATTTCTCCTACAAACCATAATTTTAGGGTATTTCCTCTGAAACTGCTTTCTTTAGTTTCCTGCTCATTAAATTTTGCTTGATAGTCTATACGGGTATCAAGCATAATGTTAAGCATTTTATCGTTTTTTATTACTCTTTCTAAGAGTGTTTTAAAAGAAGGGTCGTTAATTGTTCCTTTTGGTGTTTCTTTTAGTGTTTCTTCTGATGTGTTTTTTAGTGTATTTTCTGAAATGGAATCTGTTTGTTGTTGTGCACTAAGTATTAAGGAAAATAAGCAATTTAATACTAGGAGAATTTTTCTCATTTTTTTTAAATTTTTATTAATATTCGGTAAACATTCTTTGAATTTCTTTGTAATCGGTTGTTTTAGTTAAAGCTAACATTAACAGTACTCTTGATCTGTAAGGATTAACATACCAAGAAGTTGAGAAACCGTATTTGTCGTCGTCTATTTCATCCCATTGAGTTGTTGGGCCTGATAAAATACGAGAGGATCGTACTACAGCAACGCCACTTTTTTTAACCGCATCTGCAAGCGCATTTTGAATTTCGGTAGTGATATTACCATTTCCCACTCCGGCTGTTACAATACCTTTAGCTCCTGCTTTAACGGCAGCATCTACAAATAAGGAAGTAGCGTTTGAGTAGCTTAAAATTATTTCCACTCTCGGAAGTTTATTTAAATTGGTTATATCAAATTCTGAAGCGGTTGTATGTTTTTTCACCGGTTCACGGGTGTAAACAGGTTTTCCATTGTACATAATTCCCAGATGTCCGAAGTTCGGGTTTTCAAAAGTTCCTACGCTTAACGTATGGGTTTTTGCTATGTCATCAGCTCCCAATATTCTGTCGTCCATAACCACCATTACTCCTTTTCCTATAGATTCTTTAGCTACGGCGCATGCTACGGCATTATAAATGTTTCTGGGACCATCAGCGCTTATCGCCGTTGACGGACGCATGGAGCCTACTAATACTACAGGTTTGTTGCTTTTTACCGTAAGGTTAAGGAAATAGGCTGTTTCTTCCTGAGTATCCGTTCCGTGAGTGATCACTATTCCGTCTACATCTTTCTGGCTCACCAGCTCATTTACTCTTTTGGATAATTTAAGCCATACTTCATCATTCATATCCTGACTGCCTATATTGGCTACCTGTTCCGCTTTGATATCGGCTATATCCTTGATTGAAGGAACAGCGCTTAGCAACTGATCTACAGTTATTGTTCCCGGTTTATACCCGGAAGCAACAGCCGTTGCTCCTTGTCCTGCAATAGTACCTCCTGTAGCGAGGACATAAATAGTAGGTTTTATTTGTGCATTTATTGATATGAATGCGGCAAATAAAAACAAACTAAAAAACTGTCTAAAAATTTTTGTTTTCATTGTTTCATTATTTAATTTATTTATTGAATTTTTCATTTTTTAGCCTATCTTTCCATACAATTTCGCATAGGAGTTGCTTGTAGTAACTTTATATCCTCGTCTTCAAATCCATTGAAGAGTTACTATTCTGAATAGAAATCCTGTTTGTTTAATGGTACAATCAATAGGAATGTTTTTTAGTGTTTCTGATATTTTTTAGTGTTCTGATATATTTTTAGTTTCTTAAATCATTCATTCGGGGGAACTTGATTCCGTTCCAAAAAAAGTTTATACATTACTTTAAATAATTCTTGTTGCAAAGTTACAAATTTTCTTTTATATTCTTTTATATAAATTTACTTTGTAAGATTACACATCTAAAAATTTACCTTTACTTTTTAGTCTTTATTATAATATTTGTGTGGGCCTAACATATTTTCCGGATTTAATATTTCATCCAGCTTTTCCTTTGACAGCAGGTTATGTTCCAGAACCAATTCGTATACACTTCGATTCTTTTCCAAAGCTTCTTTAGCTATCTTGGTGCTGTTTTTATATCCTATATAAGGATTCAAGGCTGTAACGATACCAATGCTGTTCAATACCATTTCCTTACAATGTTGTTCATTGGCGGTGATGCCGTCAACACAATTAACCCGTAAACAATCCATGGCATTCATCAATATATGTACTGATTCCAGAAGGCTGTATGCAATCACCGGTTCCATAACGTTAAGTTGTAATTGCCCTGATTCTGCCGCCAAAGTCACAGTGAGGTCATTTCCGATTACCTTAAAACAAGTCTGATTCATAGCTTCCGGTATTACAGGATTTACTTTTCCCGGCATGATGGAAGATCCCGGCTGTAAGGCAGGTAAATTGATCTCATTCAAACCACATCTTGGACCTGAAGACAACAATCTTAGATCATTACATATTTTAGATAGTTTAATGGCTACTCTTTTCAACGCTGATGAATAAATAACATAAGAACCTGTATCCGGAGTTGCTTCTACAAGATTTTTCGCAGAGATGAAAGGATGACCTGTTATCTCAGCCAGATTTCCCGCACATAGTTCCGCATAACCGGAGATAGCGTTTAATCCCGTACCGATAGCGGTTGCACCCATGTTTATTTCTAAAAACAAATTGGAATTCTGAATTAATCGGTCAACGTCTTCACTTAAAGTTTCTGCAAAAGCCTCAAACTCCTGACCTAAAGTCATTGGTACGGCATCCTGTAATTGGGTTCTTCCCATTTTCAGCACATACATGAATTCTTTTCCTTTTTTTCGGAAAGAATCGATCAGCATCTTTAAATGCTCGATCAATATTTTATTGGAATTGATCGCTGCCAGTTTTATGGAAGTAGGGTAAGCATCATTTGTAGATTGAGACAGGTTCACATGGTCGTGAGGCGAACAAAAGTTATATTCTCCTTTTTTATGTCCCATGATCTCCAGCGCGATATTTGCAACTACTTCATTAATATTCATATTAGTTGAGGTTCCTGCTCCTCCCTGAATTATGTCACTCGGAAATTCTTTGTTAAATTTCCCTGTAATTATCTCCTGACATGCTTTAATTATCGCATTTGTTATAGTTTCATCCAGGATTCCCAATTCGAAATTAGTTTTTGCCGCAGCCCATTTCACATAAGCCAGAGCTTTAATTAATTCCGGATACTGAGATAATTTAATCCCTGTTATATGAAAATTATTTACTGCTCTTTGAGTCTGAATTCCGTAATATGCATTGAACGGAACTTCTAAGTCACCTATCAAATCATTTTCAATTCTGTACATAATTATTTTGTTTTTTTATTAAGGTTAATATTTTGTTTTTTTAAAAAATCAGGTATGCCATTCCAAATCCTATGACAACAGCTACAATGGTTGCTATGAATCCGGGCAATTGGAATGAATGATTCACGATAAATTTACCTATTCGGGTGGTCCCGGTACGGTCAAAATTTATGGCTGCTATGATTGTCGGATAATTAGGTATAAAGAAATAACCGTTTACTGCCGGAAACATTGCTATTATACTTGGAATGGGAATTCCTAAAGAAACTCCTAAAGGCATGAGCGCCCGAACTGTAGCTGCCTGACTGAACAGCATAATGGACATGACGAATAAAGCTATGGCAAAAGTCCATGGATGTTCAGTAACCATATCTGTCAGTAATCCTTTAAAGAATTCGAGGTTTCCTCCGAAAAAAGTATCCCCCATCCAAGCGATACCAAATATGGCTATTACGGCTTGCATTCCGGCAGGGAAAATACTTCCGGAAACTATTTTGTCTACATGGGTTCTAGTGAAAATTAAAATAAGACCGGCTGCCGTCAACATGATGATTTCCAAGATATGAGGCATCCCCATAGGTACTCCGTTCCAGCTGGGTTTTATACTTTCCACTGAACCAAAAAGTACTATTGCAACTACACTCAGCAGAAAAATCACTACGGATAGTCTTGCTCCCGGATTTATTTTTACTTCTTCATTGCTCTTTTTTATCTTTATCAATCCTTCTTTTATTCTTTCCTTATAGACAGGATCTTTTTCCAAATCTATTCCTACAAACATTTCCACTATAGCTGCAACAATTACGCCAATTAATGTAGCCGGAATAGAGATCATCAAAATATCCATCAGCTGGATGTCTGCATTTTTCATCATGATGACCCCTAACAACGCTGCTGTAGCCGCGGAGATAGGACTGGCCGTTATTGCCTGTTGGGAAGCTATGACGGAAATACTCATAGGTCTTTCCGGCCTAACCTTTGCCTCTGTGGCAACCTCTGATATGATGGGCAACAACGCATAGGCTATATGACCTGTGCCTGCAACAAAAGTAAAAAGATATGAAACCAGAGGAGCTACGATGGTAATAGCGGGAGGATAAACTCTTAAAAGCCTTTCCGCAAGGTGTATCATGTAATTGATTCCACCCGCAGCCTGCAACGTACTTGCCGCTGTTATTACCGCAACGATCATTAACATTACATCTACAGGAGGCGATTGAGGTTGCAGCTTAAAGACAAAAACCAATACGGCTAAGCCTAAACCGCCGAAAATACCCAATCCTAAACCGCCTTTACGGGCTCCTATAAAAATAGCTGCTAAAACAACCAAAAACTCAAGCAATATTATGACTGTATCATTCATGTGAAGTAAATTTTTTAGTGATTAATTTTTTTTTTTCATACCCTGATTTATGAGGGATTATTAAAAGGTTATTATAAACTAAACTTTAAACAGTTTATTTTTACCAAAATTGATAGGGCAAAGGTAGGTAAATATTTGATAATAATATAAAAACAACCGGTGGGATAATTTGTATAATTAAAACAATATAATTACTTTTGTAAGTGAAAAGATTCACTTTTTGTTTTATACCATGGAGAAATATATTACCACCGTTCCTTTTTACGACCTTCTTACAGAAGAAGAAAAAGTGTTTCTCGAAAAAAATTGCAGCATAGTAGACTTCGATGACAGAGAAGCTATTTTTAAACAGGGGAGCTTCGCTGTCAATACTTACATCATATTGGAAGGCTATTGCAAACTGACCTACCAATGCGGAGATAAAAAAAAGATTATATTCATCTTGCGTCAGGGAGAAATAATAGGTAGAGATTACCTTTTATTTGAACATTATCCATACAGTGCCCATACACTTACCCCTTCCAGACTTATGGTCATTCCTAAAACTTTTCTCAAAAGCATCTGCGAAGCGAACAGTCAATTTCATATTAAACTAACCAACCGGTTGGAAAATAAAATGATTGATGCCATGAGATGGATGATCGACTTAAGTTTTAAAAATGTAGAAGGAGCTGTGGCAATGTTTATTTTAAAATTCTGCACTACGGATTTTGAAGGAATCGATTTATCCCGAACAGAAATAGCGGAAGTTGTAGGATATTCCCGGGAGAGTATTATTCACACACTTACCAAGTTTGAAAAAGAAAATTTAATAAAAAACAAAGGAAAAAATATAACGATTAAAGATCTGGAAAAGCTCGAAAATATAACAAAATATGGTTAATCCGGAACTGTCTGGTTATTAATAATTACATAAATAACTCATTATACAGTTGTTAATTGACAAACAAATCATATCTTTGCAAAGATTTTTAAAAATTATTAATGAATTTATTCGAAGAGTATGGCCTTTCAAGTGATTTATTGAAGGCTATCGCAGAGTTAGGTTACACACAACCTACTGAAATACAAAAGCAAACAATTCCATATTTATTATCCAAAGATGAAGATTTAATTGCTTTAGCTCAAACCGGCACAGGAAAAACCGCAGCATTTTCATTACCCATATTGGAAATGATAGATTCTTCCCAGAAAAATGTACAGGCTTTAGTATTATGCCCTACACGTGAATTATGCCTACAAATATCTAAAGATGTTGCAGGCTATTCAAAGCACGTATCCGATATACGTTCGCTTGCTGTTTATGGAGGTTCCAGTATTTCAGAGCAAATCAAAGGACTGAGAAGCAACCCTCAAATCGTTATAGGTACTCCGGGGAGAGTAAACGATATGTTAAAAAGAGGAGCTTTAAAAATTGATCAGATACGATGGTTAATTTTAGATGAAGCAGATGAGATGTTATCCATGGGATTCAAAACGGAACTGGAAACTATTTTAAAAGAAACTCCCAAAGACCGCCAAACCCTGTTGTTTTCAGCAACTATGTCTAAACAAGTAGAGGCAATTGCTAAAAATTACATGAAAGGGGCTCAAAAAATATCCGTAGGAGGAATCAATATAGTAAAGAAAAACATTACCCATACATTTGTAGTAGTACGAGACCGCCAAAAAAATAACGGATTACGAAGAGTTCTGGATGCAAATCCCGACATTTATTCCATAATATTTTGCAGAACCCGTGTAGAAACCCAAAGTGTTGCAGACTTTTTAATGCATCAGGGATATTCGGCGGATGCCCTTCACGGAGACCTGTCTCAGTCACAAAGAGACACGGTAATGAAAAAATTCCGGTTAAAAAATCTGCAAATATTAGTGGCTACGGACGTTGCAGCAAGAGGATTAGACGTTAACGACCTTACACATGTAATACATTATTCATTACCCGATGATTCCGAAGTCTTCATACACAGAAGCGGAAGAACCGGACGTGCAGGAAAAGACGGAAAGTCCATAGCTATTATCCGTCCCGGAGAAATGGTTAAATTTAACCGGATTAAAAAAGAAACTTCTATTAAAGTAGAAGAAATGGAAATTCCGACCAAAGAAGAAATCTTACTGGCTAAAGAATTGTATTTATCTGCCAAATTGCTTAATTCCGATTTTAATTCGGAAGAATTTGAGTTGTCAGGAACTCCGGATTTATCACAAATATCCAAAGAAGAACTTTATAAAAGAGTTATGTTTCTGGAATTAAAATCAACCTGGGAATTCTACAAAAACGAAAAGAATATAGCCCCGATTGATAAAGACGAAAAATCATCCGGAAGGGAAAGTAGCAGACGAGAGCGACCTCGCAGAGATAAGAAAGATACTAAAGAAA
The DNA here is from genome assembly GCA_031276535.1 of Flavobacteriaceae bacterium. Lineage (GTDB taxonomy): Bacteria > Bacteroidota > Bacteroidia > Flavobacteriales > Weeksellaceae > Apibacter. The sequence goes on along the minus strand of JAISMV010000082.1, from coordinate 7,097 downwards.
ACAAAGGCGGTAGCGGTAGAAATAAAAGAAGCAGAAAACAAGGAAACTTCACCCGTTTTTTCTTTAATCTGGGAAAAAGAGACAATGTGAATAAAGTAACGGTCATAGATCTGATCAATAGAAACACCAAAGGCGCAAGAGCCGACATTGGAGAAATTGACATACGAGATAAATTCACCTTCTTTGAAGTAGATTCCAATTATGCAGATCAATTGTTGAAAAAAGTAAATCAATTGAGCTTTAACGGAAAAAATATGTCATTGGAAATAGCTCAATAAAACGAAACACAGGAAATAATTTGCATATTTTATTAAATTTTATGTAAAAAATAACATTAATTTAATAAATTTGTAACGTATGAACCCATAAATTTGTAATGTAATGAAGACAGGTCTATTATTAGTATTAGCAGTATTTTTATCCATAGGATTAAATGCTCAAATAAAGAACCCGAAGGTTGAAAAGGTAAAAATTTCCGGGAATTGTGGAATGTGTAAAGAAACTATAGAAAAAACAGGCACAATTGAGAATGCCTCTCAGGTCGTATGGGATAAGGACACGAAAATAGCCACTATAACCTACGATGAAGAAAAAATATCCCTAAACGATATTTTAAAAAAAATAGCTAAATCAGGATATAGCAGTGAAAAATATAAAGCGAAGAAATCCGACTATAATCGGTTGCCTATATGTTGTCACTATTGAAAATAATCTTTAAACACACTGATCTTTGATAGAGTTTCATAACTCATAATTTAATACATTAATTTATGATAAAGGGTTTGGTATCAAAATACTGAACCCTTTTTCTATATTTCCCGAATTCAATTTATATAAAAAAACAACTGTTTACCCTGCGTTTGAGCTAAGTACAAGTTGAAAGTAATTGACCGCTACCTATATTTCCAATAGTTAAAAGAAAATTTTTTATAGGAAAAAAGCCCTAAAAATTTGAGCTGTTCTATTTTTCAGGCAAGTTCAGTTAGTAAATACAATTTACCAGAGGTCAATGGGGAATTTTTTCAGAAGAAAAAGAAGAAAAATCTCCCTTTCTCCCTTTTTTTCGTTCGAAAAAAGGGAATATCAAGACACAAACCGTTGCTTGTTCGATAAAAATTTAGTAACTTTACACCTTGTATCATTGATAAAAATAAAGAAAAAAATATGACAGGAGAAGGAGAAAAGTTAATTCCCATTAATATTGAAGATGAAATGAAATCATCATACATTGATTATTCAATGTCTGTAATAGTATCCAGAGCGTTGCCGGATGTAAGAGACGGATTAAAACCCGTGCACAGGAGAGTTTTATTTGGAATGTATGAGTTAGGAGTCACATCAGGTAGTTCGTATAAAAAATCAGCAAGGATTGTAGGGGAAGTGATGGGAAAATATCACCCACACGGAGATTCCTCTGTTTATGACGCCATGGTGCGTTTAGCCCAAGAATGGTCTATGCGTTATCAATTGGTTGACGGACAGGGAAATTACGGCTCGGTTGACGGAGACCCTCCTGCAGCAATGCGTTACACAGAAGCACGATTAAAAAAGATTTCAGAAGAGATCTTATCAGATATAGACAAAGATACCGTTGAAACCCAGCTTAATTTCGACGATACTTTGGAAGAACCGAAGGTGATGCCTACCCGTATTCCTAATCTGTTGGTAAACGGAGCATCGGGTATTGCCGTAGGGATGGCTACCAATATGGCGCCTCATAACCTGTCCGAATCTATTGATGCCATTTGTGCATATATAGACGACAAAAACATTTCCATAGAAGGATTGATGCAATACATCAAAGCCCCTGATTTTCCTACAGGAGGAACCATTTATGGGTATGAAGGAGTGAAATCTGCTTTTGAAACAGGAAGAGGGCGGATTATTCTGAGAGGAAAAGCAAATTTTGAAGAAGTACACGGAAGAGATGCCATTGTAGTTACCGAAATTCCTTATCAGGTAAATAAAGCGGATATGATCGCCCGCACCGCGGAATTAATCAAAGAAGACAAATTACAAGGTATTTCCGAGATTAGAGACGAGTCAGACAGAAAAGGAATGAGAGTTGTCTATGTGCTTAAAAATGACGCGATTCCTAATGTTGTATTAAACCTTTTGTATAAGTATACCGCTTTACAAACTTCTTTTAGCGTAAATAACATTGCTTTGGTTAAAGGAAGACCGGTTCAGCTTAATTTAAAAGATATTATCCATTATTTTGTAGAGCACAGACATGATGTAGTAGTGCGTCGTACTCAGTATTTGTTGAAAAAAGCTCAGGAACGCGCTCATATTCTGGAAGGATTTATGAAAGTCATAGCTTCGCAGCAGGCATTGGATCTGGCAATAAAAATTATCAGAGAAAGTGCAAACCCGGCAGAAGCTAAATCCGGATTAATTCAGGAATTTGAACTGTCCGAAATTCAGTCACAGGCGATCCTTGACTTGAGATTAGCTCGTTTAACCGGAATGGAGCTGGATAAGATCAGAGATGAATACGAGTCCATAATGAAAGAAATAGACTATCTGAATAGTATTTTAAACGATGAAGGACTTCGTTACACGATCATTAAAGACGAGTTGCAGGAGATCAAACAAAAATATGGAGACGAAAGACGGACCGAGATCAATTATGCAGGAGGGGAAATGAGCATTGAAGATATCATTCCTGATGAAAAAGTAGTATTGACGATCTCTAAAATGGGATATATCAAACGTACTTCCCTTTCCGAATATAGAACTCAATCCAGAGGAGGAGTAGGGAACAGAGCTGCTGCCACCCGCGACGAGGATTTTCTTGAATACGTAGTATCCGCAACAGCGCATCAATATATGTTGTTCTTCACGGAAAAAGGAAAATGTTTCTGGTTACGTGTTTTTGAAATTCCGGAAGGTTCTAAAGCATCCAAAGGAAGAGCGATCCAAAATCTGATCAACATAGAGCCGGACGATAAAATTAAAGCGTATATCAAAACCCACGATTTGAAAAACGAGGAATATATTCAGAATACATTCCTGGTAATGGTAACCCGAAAAGGGGTCATCAAAAAAACAAGCTTGGAGGCATATTCAAGACCGAGAGCAAACGGTATTAATGCCATTAACGTAAGAGAAGGAGATACTCTGGTGAGCGCCAGCTTAACTTCAGGACACGATGAAATTATGATTGCCAGCCGCAGTGGTAAAGCAATTCGTTTTCCGGAAGATAAAGTACGTCCGATGGGAAGAAACGCATCAGGGGTTAGAGGTATAACGTTGGCTGATGATAAAAAAGATGAAGTGATTGGAATGGTTATTGTTTCCGATATTGAAAACGATACTATTTTAGTAGTTTCAGAAAAAGGATACGGAAAGCGTACCCATGCGGAAGATTATAGGATCACTAACCGAGGCGGAAAAGGAGTAATTACTTTAAACATTACAGATAAAACAGGAGATTTAATTGCAATTCAAAAAGTTACGGATAGTAATGATCTTATGATCATCAACAAGTCCGGAGTAGCAATTAGAATGACCGTTTCAGAAATGAGAATAATGGGAAGAAACACACAGGGAGTGAAATTGATCAATCTCAAAAATAACGATGAAATAGCAGCCATTACCAAAATTGAGAAAGAAGAAGGGGTAGAAGTAGAAGAGGAGGAAAGAGAAGATATAGAAGGAATTGTTCCTGAAATCACAGACGAAAGCACTTCTTCTCCGGAGGAAGAAAATAATTCGGAATCTTAATAAATAAAAACTTATAATATGAAAAAACTAGTAATATCTCTGTTATCATTAGCTGCCTTGGTTTCGTTCGGACAGGAAAAAGAGATCAAGGAAGCTTTTAATGCTTATGAAGGCGGAAATAAAGCTTTGGCGCAGACTTTGATACAGCAGGTTGAACCGACTGTAAATGCCAAAATAACAGGCATAGAACCCAATGTGTATTCCAAATACTTATATGTGAAAGGAAATTCCCTGTTAGAACAGGGTAAAACTTCTGAAGCGGCAAAGATTTTTTCAACACTTTCAGGCTATGAGAAAGGTCCCGTTTATTCTTTGAAAAACAAAACTACCAAAGAGAAAGCGTTTGTACTTTCCAAATCAGAAGCAGATAAATTACAATCTGAAGGCTTTTCCGGTCTGAAAGAAGTAACATCCGGTACCGATTATATTCAAAAGATCCTTCCGGTTTTAGATAAAAAAAGACAAGAAGTGTCCAACAGAGCCAGTACGGAATATAACGAAAAAGAATATGCAAAAGCCGCAGATGATTTTCTGGAATCTTATTATCTGGCAAAAGCTATAGGAGGTGATGATGTTTTTAAATATTATGCCGCTGTTTCCTATCATGCCGCGGATAACAAAGAAAAAGCATTGGGATTATATAAAGAACTGATCAATGAAGGATATACAGGGAAGAAGACAGTGTATACCGCATTGCAGAATGGACAAAGAGTAGGGTTGACGGAAGCTCAATTCAATTTATTCAAAGCGGCTTCAAACTCAGGATTTACGGATTTTCAAAAAGAGGAAACCCCTTCTGTGGAAGCAGACATTTACAATTTTGCAATTGCTTTGTTAAGTTCCGAGAAAAAATATGACGAGGCTTTAGCCTTAGCGGAAAAAGGATTATCAAGACTGCCCGACGATTCCGGTTTAAGTAATCAGGTAGGAGAACTATACTACCAGACAGGTCAGACGGAAAAGTACATTGCGAAGTTAAAAGAAGCCGTACAGAAAAATCCTAACGATTATGTTTCTTTCTACAATTTAGGAGTGTTGTATGGAAAAGATTCGAAAACACACGATCAGGCAAAGGAATATTACAGTAAAGCATTGAGCATCAAACCTGATTATGCATCTGTATATCTGAATCTTGCGGTATTGAATTTATCTGATGATGAGGAAATCGTGAAAAAAATGCAGGCTCTTGGAACTACAAAAGCAGATCAGCAAAAATACGATGCCTTGTTGGAAAAGAGAAGAGGAATGTTTAGAAACGCATTGCCTTATTTAGAAAAAGCATACGGTTACGATAAAAAAGATAAAGCCATTATTCAAACTTTAAAAGAGGTATATAAAGTTCTTCAGATGAGAGACAAACTGGAAGAAATAAGAAAAGCCGAAGCCGCTTTATAATACCGGATCTTACATCAAATTTTATAAAAAAAAATTACTTTACATTTGCATAGAAAAAATAGAAAACAGAAAGATAAATTATGAAAAAAGGGTGTTTAATAGGCAGCGGTATTTTTGCCGCAGTGGCAATACTGTTCCTGGGTCTTGTGTTTTGGGGAGTCAGCGTTAATAATAAAATGATAGACCTCAGTAAAGATGTGGAATTAAAATGGAGTAGTGTGGAAAGTTCCTATCAAAGAAGAGCAAATCTAATTCCGATGTTGGCAGCCACTGTAAATAAAGCGACCAATTATGAAAAAGAAACTCTGACAGCTGTTATAGAAGCAAGAGCTAAAGCTACTTCCGTACAAATAGATCCCTCTAATCTGACCCCGGAAAAACTGGAAGAATTTCAACAGGCACAAACAGGAGTAGGTTCTGCTTTGGGACGATTATTGGTTTCTATTGAGAGGTATCCGGAATTAAAAGCCAATCAGAATATTTTAGCTCTTCAAAATCAACTGGAAGGCACTGAAAACCGAATTAAGATCGATAGGGATAACTTCAACCAAAGCGCAACAACGTATAATAGCTATATCCGGAAAATTCCCAAAAATATAGTTGCCGATTTCAGAGGATTTAAAGAAAAAGGATTATTTAAATCGGATGCAGGCGCTGAAAATGCCCCCGATGTTGATAAATTGCTAAATGACACAAAATAATCCGGTAATTTAAATCTGAACGAATGTTATTTTCTACTCAGGATGGAACAGAAATAGTGGAAGCCATCAAAAAGGCTGAAGAAATGTCAACCGGAGAAATCAGGGTTCATTTGGATCAGAATTTAAAAGGAGATCCTCTGGCTACAGCTCAGGCTGTCTTCTACAAGATAGGCATGCAAAATACGAAAGACAAAAATGGAGTACTATTCTACATTTCTGAGAATAAAAGAAAAGTAGCGGTCGTTGGTGATGAAAATATTCATAAATACGTAAAACAATCTTTTTGGGATGAATTAGTGGAAGAAATTATACATTCATTCAAGGACGAAAAATATAAAGAAGGAGTAGTTTCCGCTATTCTAAAAACCGGAATCCAACTAAAAAAATACTTTCCTGCAGATGGAAAAATCAATGAAAACGAACTTCCTAATGAAATATCCCGTTAAGATTCTTTTACTGTTTTTCGCTACAATATTTTATGGGAATTTTATTCTTGCCCAAACAGAATTTAAAATACCCGATCCGCCTTCAGTTATTTATCCTGTAAATGATGATGCTCAGATATTTACCCCTGAACAAAAAGAATCATTGAATCAGAAACTTATATCTTACAAAGATTCCACCTATACGGAAATTATAGTGTGTACGGTTAAAACATTGGATGGAGACGACATAAATTACGTAGGAGCCAGATGGGGAGAAAAATGGGGAATTGGTCAGAAAGGAAAAAACAACGGAATTTTACTGTTGATTGCGGTAGACGACCGCCGGCTGACCATTCAAAACGGGAGAGGAACCGAAGATGCAATGACCGACTATATTTCCAGTAGTATCATTAACCAGTACATGGTTCCCTATCTAAAACAAAATGACTTCTACGGGGCGGTTGATTCCGGGACAGACCAGATTATAAATGTATTACAGGGGAAATTCAAAAATGATTCCAAAGAAGAAAATAGTAGTTACGGGATAGGATTTGTTGCGGTGTTATTTGTGTTTTTTATTGGTTTTTTATTTGCGTTGGTGAGTAATAATGAAAATACCACCTATTACGATAGAAACGGAAGAAAACGCAGAAATAACGATGATTTTTTTGGAGGATCAAGGGGAGGATTTTCAGGCGGTGGATTTAGCAGTGGCAGTTCAGGAGGAGGTTTTGGAGGCTTCGGTGGTGGCGGAAGTTTCGGAGGAGGAGGAGCCAGCGGAAGTTGGTAATCTTTTCAGATACTCAAAACCTAAACACCTGTCTTATAAAGATACGAAATTTTTTCT
>JAISMV010000055.1 GCA_031276535.1 Flavobacteriaceae bacterium | reverse complement strand
GCCTCGGGGAATTCCGTTGATTAAAAAAATGTATATCGCAACGTTGTTCCGAATGTTCTGGGATCGCCCAATACGCCGGCATAGTGTCCTATATTTCCGGCTCCGGGCAACAATTGTTCAAAATAATTCGTATCAAACAGATTGTGTGCCCATATGAATATTGATGCTTTTTCCGATATGCGGAATCCCAAACGGGCATTGATCAGCGTATAAGCATCAACCCTCAGGTATTTCGATGGCGATGGATTGGATGAAAAGGAAGAACGGTAGAAGCCGTCGGTAGCAAAGAAGTATTCTCCTTTTTGTTTAAACAGGCTTCCCGGTATCGTAACCTCACCGCCAAAAGAGGTTGCCCATTTGGATATTCCCGGCAATTCCCCTCCTGATATATCTTTAAAATATACGGATTTACCTTCTCCATCTTTCAATCCTGCTTCTTCCAGCGGAAGCGGAGCATTTTTGAATGACACGTAAGTGCCGTCTGTGTAAGCGGCGGAAGCATATAGAGCGAAATAATTATTAACTCTATAATTTCCTTCCAATTCAATACCCCGCACACGTATTTTTTCCGCATTAGCAAGATACCCACGGTTAACGGCAAGTTCCGCAGCCTGCACCTGTGCCTGATAATCTTTCACTTCCGTATTGAAAATAGTCAGGTTGATCGTAGAATTTTTTATCAAAGATGTTGTTTTTACACCTATTTCAAAATGATGAACCTGCTCCGGTTCGATTACTGCCAGTTCAGTCAGTGGTTTTCCATCGGAACCATTAGGCAATCCCCCCAGATTAAGTCCGATAGGTTTAAAACTTTTTGCATAAGTGGCAAAGGTGTTGATCTTTTTATTAGGAGCGTATGCAATCGTTAATTGTCCTGAAAAATCGGTATTGTCTTTCTGTGCGTCAAAAGCTTGATCTTTGTATACTTTACTTTTTAGAGCTAACAATACAGGGTCATTGGTTTGAAGTCCTCCGTAAGTTTGTCTCCTGAAATTCACTGTTTTATCGTCATAGTTGATACGGATACCCGGTAAGACGGACAATTTATCGGTAATAGCCCATTTCACCTGTCCGAAAATAGCGCCGCTAAACGTTTTGAGTTTAGGATAGGTCTTAATACCAAACCCTTCAAAAAGTCCGGGTGTAGTCCATGGATCCGTTTGATTATCTTGTGAAAAACGCCATTGGTCTCTACCGGCTTCTTCCGTGTGTGCAGGGTCAGGATTTAAGTTTTGTCCGAAGGCGAAAACACCAAATACACCACTCAGACGAGAAGTAAGTTCCCCTGACCAGCGTACTTCCTGCGACCACTGCTGCTGTCTGGACGGAGCCTGTGACAGGGCAAGTCCCTGCAAGCCGAGGAAATCCCTGTCGTTGGACGGATCCCAGTTCCAGTATCGCCATGCAGAAGTAGAGGTCAGCGTTCCCTTACCGATTTTGACGTCCACATTCAAAGAAACACCTCCCAGATCCTGATTTGACCGCCACGGCGTGTCATGATCTATGATACGATCAAAAGGATCCAGGCTGGGCAGCTTATAGCCGAGATCAGCCACAATATTGTCAAATTGTCTATAACCCGACCGCAAAGTTTTTGTTACACCGGCAACAACCTGAGCATAACCGTCAGGACGCTGTCTTGTAAAGTCACCGGCAAGAGTGATCTTCACCCTGTCTGACGGGATATAAAGCAACTGTATTCTTGCGCCCAGGTTATTCAGGTCATTGGTATGCTTTTGTGTTGCCACATTATATAGCAGACCGTCACGTTGTGTACCGGTGAACGATACCCGTGCAGCGATCTTATCTGTCAACGGGCCTGTAACGGAAGCTTTTGTCTGAACAAATCCGTAATTCCCGAAGCTGCTCTCAAAAGTGGCTTCCGGTGTAAACTTCGGTTTACGTGTTATGATATTTAAAGTTCCTGCAGTCGTATTTTTTCCAAATAAGGTTCCCTGCGGGCCACGCAGCACTTCAATCCGTTCAATATCGATAAAATCAAGTGTTGCCGCTGCGGTACGTGCAAAATACACTCCATCTACATAAAAACCAACTCCCGGATCAATACCATCATTAGTTAATCCGAAAGTAGTTCCTAACCCACGGATACTCAGCCCTGTGTTTCGGGGATTGGATGAATACAGCTGTACTGTAGGTACTAATTCTTTAAGTCTGTTTACGTTGAATGCTCCTGCATCATCAGCCTTGGTGCCGGTTACTACAGAAACAGGTATAGGTACTTCCTGCAAGGTTTCTCTCTGACGTCTGGCGGTCACCACTATCTCGTTCAGGTTTTTGATACCGGAGACCAACGGTATGCTAACTTCTTCGGAAGCATCATAGACTTCCAGTTCTCCCGTATTGTAATTCGTATGTTTCACTACCAACACGACCGGAAGTATCTCGCCATCAAAAACAAGCGTGAACCGTCCGTCAGCATCGGTAGTAGTTTCTGCGTCTGAGGACTTGATTGTCACAACAGCATTAGTAACAGGCTCTTTGTTTTCCGTATCAATGACCGTTCCACTGATGGAAATAGTCTGAGCATTGCTTACATTCCATACAAAGGAAAAAAGAATGACCAATAGGATGTTTTTACTAAGGGATATTGTCTTATTCATAATCTTGATTGTTTTTTTTAAATTAATACTATTTGGTTATAACAATCTGGATGTGTTTTTATCGCATAATCAGACAATTAAACTTTCATCAAATTTTATAATGATGCAAATATACTTTCGACTATCCCGGTAAGCAATACCATAAACAAGGTATTTATTAATTTGGGGTATATTGAAGAAACGGAAAGCTTTTTATTCCCCCAGTAACATTTGCAAAGCCTTTCTGGGTAAGGAAATCCAAACAAATATTTAATGTCTGACCCACCCTATTTTATATCCGAAATCCGAATAAAAGCAAAAAATTACTTTCATCTTCACTGTCCGGATAATCTTTAAATAACTTATATTTGAATTTAAAAAATAAAGATATATACGAATGACAAGCCGTAATTGTGATAAAAAATTATTCCTTTTAGATGCCTATGCCTTAATCTTCAGGGCTTACTACGCTTTTATTAAAAACCCCAGAGTCAATTCCAAAGGGTTAAATACTTCTGCAATATTTGGCTTCATCAATACTCTTTTTGACTTGATGAAAAAAGAGAAACCTACTCATTTGGCAGTGGTTTTTGATGTAGGAGGAGAAACTTTCCGGCACAGGGAATACAAAGAATACAAAGCCAATCGTGATGAAACACCGGAAGCCATTCGTATAGCGGTTCCTTACATCCATCAGATTTTAAAAGCTTTAAAAATTCCCTGCATGGGAAAAGAAGGATACGAAGCAGACGATGTAATAGGAACCTTGGCAAAAAAAGCGGAAAAAGAAGGATATACCACTTATATGATGACTTCCGACAAAGATTATGCACAATTGGTTTCGGAAAATATTTTTGTTTTTAAGCCTGCTTCACGGGGAAATGATATTGAAATATGGAATATTGAAAAAGTAAAAGAAAAATTTGAAATAGAAGATCCTTTACAGGTAATCGACCTTTTAGGAATGATGGGAGACAGTGTGGATAATATTCCCGGAATTCCCGGCGTAGGAGAAAAGACAGCAAAACAATTTATTAAAGAATATGGAAGCATAGAGAATTTATTCGCTCATTCTTCCGAATTAAAAGGAAAAATAAAAGAAAAAGTAGAAGAAAATAAAGAATTAGGATTGCTTTCCAAAAGATTAGCCACCATTGAAACCAATGTCCCCATTGAATTTAACTATGATGATTTTACTGTAGACAAACCCAATGTGGAAGAAATAGTTAAGATTTTTGACGAATTGGAATTTCGTAATATGATCCTGAATTTTCAAAACACATATAATAGTATTTCCGAAAATGAAGTCGCAGTTGAGGTTGCTTCCGGAAAGAACACAACTTTTCGGCAAACCTCTCTTTTTGACAGTGTGGAAACCGAAGTCCGGTCGGTGGAAGATTCCCATTGGAACACCATTGAAAACACCGAACATTTTTATCAGCTGATCGAAACCAAAATAGCAGTTAAATTACTGGTGGAAAAACTTCTGGAACAAAAAGTAGTTTGTTTTGACACGGAAACCACCTCTACTGATTCTATGGTTGCAGAATTAGTGGGAATTTCTTTCTCTTATAAAAAAGGGAAAGGATACTACATTCCGTTTAACCCGAATGAAAAAGAAAAAACATCGGAATTTATAGAATTGCTCCGTCCTTTTTTTGAAGATGAAACGGTGCTTAAAGTAGGGCAAAATTTAAAATATGATTGTAAAGTACTGAGAAAATATCAGGTAGAAGTCCGGGGAACCCTTTTTGACACCATGATTGCTCACTATCTCATTAATCCGGACGGGCGGCACGGAATGGATATACTGGCGGAAACCGAACTTAACTATAAACCTGTTTCCATTGAATCTCTGATTGGTAAAAAAGGAAAAAATCAGAAATTATTTTCTACGGTTCCTTTAGAAGAACAAAAGGAATATGCCGTGGAAGATTCCGATATTACCCTTCAGCTTAAAGATAAACTGGAACCTCAACTGGCTAAAGATAACCTCAAAAAACTTTTTGATGAAATAGAAATGCCATTGATGCGGGTTTTAATAGACATGGAATGGGAAGGTATCAGTTTGGATACTAAGGTATTAAAAGAAATGTCTAAAGAATTGGATGAAGATTTGTTACGACTGGAAAAAGAAATTTATTCTTTAGCCGGAGAAGAGTTTAATATTAATTCCCCCAAACAATTGGGAGATATTATTTTTGATAAGCTCAAATTGGAAAACAAGCCTAAAAAGACCAAAACAGGACAATATGCCACAGGTGAAGATGTTTTGTTAAAATTGGCTCATAAGCACAAGATCATTGATCTACTGTTAGAATATCGCCAGTTGCAAAAGTTGAAATCCACCTATGTAGATGCCTTGCCTGATGAAATCAATCCGAATACCGGAAGAATACACACCACCTTTGCACAGACGGTAGCCGCTACCGGAAGATTAGCCTCCAATAATCCGAATTTACAGAATATACCGATTCGTACTCCTCGAGGACAAGAAGTAAGAAAAGCTTTCATAGCAAAAGATAGCAATTATAAAATTATCTCCGCGGATTATTCTCAGATCGAACTTCGGGTGATTGCAGCCATGAGTAAGGATCCCGCTATGATTGCTTCATTCAATAACGGGGAAGATTTCCACAGAGCCACTGCCGCCAAGGTGTTCAACATACCTATGGAACAGGTAACCCGGGAACAGCGTTCTCAAGCCAAAACCGTTAATTTTGGAATTATTTACGGTGTTTCCGCCTTCGGGTTAAGCGAACAAACAGGACTTTCCCGCTCGGAATCCAAAAATCTGATAGATGCTTATTATGAAGCCTATCCGATATTGAAAAAATATATTGCAGAACAAGTGGAAATTGCACGTAAAAACGGATATGTGGAAACTTTGCTGGGAAGAAGGCGCTATCTGCCCGATATTCATTCCGCCAATGCCGTAGTGCGTTCTCATGCGGAAAGAAATGCGGTGAACGCTCCCATACAGGGAACCGCTGCGGATATTATTAAAATTGCAATGATACAGATACACGAACGGTTAAAAGATAAAAAATACCAAACCCGGCTTTTGTTACAAGTACATGACGAGTTGGTTTTTGACTCTCCTGATGAAGAAATAGAAGAAGTTTCGAATCTGATTAAAGACACTATGGAAAATGCCGTAAAAATAAAGGTTCCTTTGGTAGTGGATGTAGGCGTAGGGCAAAACTGGCTGGAAGCACACTAAAACGAAATTTTGGGCATGACCGTTTTTGTTAGCTTTGAGATAATATCCTGCGCTAAAAGCAGGTCGTGATTAAAGATCTTTGGTATATTTTTCTCGCTGAATATTTTTTACCTTTGCATTATATTTAAGATTTAAACATGAGTAACGAAGAAATACTGGCATATCTGAATAAAACTTCCAAAAATACCCTGATGGAAACTTTAGGTATTGTATACACCGAATTTACGGGCGACACCATTACCGCAGAAATGGAAGTTAGCTCTAAGGTTCATCAACCTATGGGATTTTTACACGGTGGAATCTCTCTGTCTATTGCAGAAACCGTAGGTTCTGTTTTATCCATAACAACCATAGACCCTAAAGAATATTATATTTTCGGAACTCAGGTAAATGGCTATCATTTGAGAGCCGTACGTACAGGAAAGATTAAAGCTGTTGCCAGTTTCATCCACAAAGGAAACACTTCCCAGATTATAGAAATTAACATATATAATGAAAATGGCGAAGAATCTTTTAAAAACTGTTACGTAACCATGACTAATCGCATTGTTGCTAAAAAAGATTTCGAATAATGCCTCTTTCTGATATTTTTAAAACTCTGATTTCCAACAAACAGGCTTTCTCTTTCATCCGTAACCCCGGAGAAAACACTGTATATATGCTGGTGGAAGACAATGCAGGAACAAATACATATTCCTTTATTTCCTTTGACACCTCCAAAAAATATGCATTCCGTTTTTCCCGGTTTGAGGAAGTGTCCGGTGAGGAATTAAAAAAAGGATTTCCAATCCCTCTTTCCGAAGAAGAAAATACGGAAGTATTTTCCCGGGAAGATTATCTTGAATTAGTAGAAAAAACCGTCCGGTTTTTACAGGAAGGAAAAGCCCGTAAAATTGTAATATCACGAAAAAAATGGATAAATAACCCTGAAATAAATCCCGTACAGTCGTTTTTATTTCTCTGCAAAAAATATCCCGAATCTTTTTGTCACCTGAGCTATTGGAATCCTAAAGAAGTCTGGCTGGGAGCCACACCCGAGATATTAGGAATTTTTGAAGAACCTTTTTTTAAAACCATATCTCTGGCCGGAACTCTTCCCGATGAAGATTCTTTTCTCTGGGGAGAAAAAGAAATCGGCGAACAACGATATGTAACGGAATATATTCATGAAAAATTAAAAAATCACTCTTCCCGTATTTCCCTAAACGGACCTAATACCCTACACTTAGGACATGTCAAGCACCTGATCACCTATTTTTCGGCTCAGCTGGAAAACTCAACACAACTTTCCCAACTGATTCAGGCTCTTCATCCTACTCCGGCAGTTTGTGGGCTTCCTCTGGAAGTTAGCCGCAACTTTATTTTAAAAGAAGAAGGGTATGATCGCGATTTTTATGCCGGATACATCGGAATTCAAACTCCCGATTTTCAAAACTATTTCGTAAATTTACGATGCGGAAGATTACATAAAAACGGGGTTTTGCTTTTTGTAGGAGGAGGCATTACCGCCCAAAGCGATCCGGAAAAAGAATGGAAAGAAACGGAACTGAAAGCAAAATTCATAAGCGAAAGTTTATAATAAACCCATACTGGTGCATCATAAAAAATTGCACAAACCACAGAAAAGTGACTTATTGAATTGTTTATTAAAAATACCAGTATCAGGATTTTATCGACTGAATAGTACTGTGTTTAATTTTTTATTATGTACGTAGACGAGGTTTATATAATTTATTTGAGACGATATTGTTTTCTTTTCTTATTTTTGTAGAAATAAAAAACAGATTTAAATTTCTTTATAGAAAATCGCCTGATGATTGAAGACATCAAAAATTATTTGGAAGAAGTAAAAGAATTCACTTCGCAAAAAGTTGAAGATATTGAACAGTTTAGAGTTAAATATCTGGGAAAGAAAGGAATTTTGAATGATCTATTCCTAAAATTCAAAGAAGTTCCCAATGAAGAAAAAAAAGAACTGGGTCAACAAATCAATAATCTGAAACAAGCAGTAAACCAAAAGCTGGAAATTTTAAAGGAAACTTTGAAAGATCAGAATACTTCTGAAGCCGAGTCGGATCTGACACGTCCCGGAATTTCCCTGAATTTAGGGAGCCGGCATCCGGTTAACATTGTAAAGAACAGAATTATCAATATCTTTAAAAAGATAGGTTTTTCTGTAGTGGACGGTCCCGAAATCGAAGACGACTGGCACAATTTCACGGCATTGAATATGTCCGAATATCATCCGGCAAGAGATATGCAGGATACTTTCTTTATTGAAAAAGATCCTGATATGGTTCTCAGAACGCATACTTCTTCCGTACAGATCCGTTATATGGAACAAAACACTCCTCCCATTCGGATCTTATCTCCGGGAAGAGTATACAGGAATGAAGACATTTCCGCACGTTCTCACTGTATGTTTCACCAGATTGAAGGTCTGTACATAGATACTCATGTTTCTTTTGCAGATTTAAAACAAACGTTGCAATACTTCACTTCAGAGTTGTTCGGAAAATCCGAAATCCGCATGAGACCGTCCTATTTTCCATTTACGGAACCCAGCGCGGAAGTAGATGTTTACTGGGGATTGGAAACGGAAACCGATTACCGGATAACCAAAGGCACCGGATGGCTGGAAATTTTGGGTTGTGGAATGGTAGACCCGAATGTGCTCAAAAATGCGGGCATTGATTCGGAAAAATACAGCGGTTTTGCTTTTGGTATGGGAATAGAACGAATTGTAATGCTGATGTATCAGATAGGCGATATTCGGATGTTTACAGAAAATGACATTCGGGTGTTGCAGCAATTCAGCAATGAATTTTAAACAGAGACCGGCGGAAAAAGTAGTATCATCATAAATAACATAAAGACAGGAAAGGCTTTACTCAATAAGCATCTATATCAAAAAGAAACTCATTTGTATTTACATTATATTTCCTACATTTGTGTATGTTTAATGAATTTGGAAAAATTATAAAACTTACCACTTACGGAGAGAGTCACGGACCTGCCATAGGGGGAATTATAGACGGTTTTCCTGCAGGCTTATCCGTAGATCTTGATGCCATTCAGAAAGAACTTGATCGTAGAAAACCCGGACAATCCAAAATTGTAACTCAAAGAAAGGAAGACGATAAAGTAGAATTTCTTTCAGGAATTTTTGAAGGGAAGACCACAGGACAATCTATAGGATTCGTCATTAAGAATACCAATCAAAAATCCAAAGATTACGAACATAATACGCAAATCTTCAGGCCTTCCCATGCAGACTTCACCTATTTTCAAAAATACGGAATACGAGACCATAGGGGAGGAGGGAGGACTTCGGCAAGGGAAACGGCAAATTGGGTAGTTGCAGGCGCTTTATCAAAACAATTATTACCGTTGATTTCAATTAATGCCTTTGTTTCTTCAGTAGGAGATATCCACATTGAAAAAGATATAGACAAACTGGATTTAACCCAAACGGAGAATAATATAGTCCGATGTCCGGATGAAGAAATCGCAGAGAAAATGATCAAAAAGATCTCTGAGACAAAAAAAGAAGGAGATACGATAGGAGGAATCATTACCTGTATCGTTAAAAACGTACCTATCGGGTTGGGAGAGCCTGTTTTTGATAAGTTGTCTTCCCGTCTGGCACAAGCCATGATGAGTATCAATGCAGCCAAAGGTTTTGAAATAGGGAGCGGTTTTGGAGGAACCCGGCTTAAAGGTTCCGAACACAATGATATTTTTACGGAAGAAGGAAAAACACTGACTAACCGTTCGGGAGGAATACAAGGAGGAATTTCCAATGGAATGGATATTGTGTTTAAAGTGGCTTTTAAACCGGTAGCAACCATTATGAAAGAGCAACAGACTATTGATGAAAAAGGAAACCTGACCGTTATCAATGGAAAAGGCAGGCATGATCCTTGTGTGGTTCCCCGTGCCGTTCCTGTCGTGGAAGCTTTAGCTGCTCTGGTTCTCGCGGATTTCTGGCTATTAAATAAAACCCGAAGAATATAAAATGGTAATTTCAGTTAATAATTGATATGAAGATAAAACCGATTTATATTTTAAACTTTGTTTTTATTATTCTCATTATTGCCTTATTGTTTACTCCTTTAAGAAGTTTACTGGAAAAGATTCAGTCGACCAATGCCCAAAGTGAGTTTTCCACCATTAAGTCGTTAACCCCGGAACAATACGATATAGAGTTGAAAGGAATAAATACAGATGACATTAATTTTAAAGACTTTAAAGGAAAAAAAATATTTTTAAATTTTTGGGGAACCTGGTGTCCGATCTGTGTGGAAGAAATGCCGGATATTCAGAAGTTGTATGATAAGAAAAAGAATGAATATCAGTTTGTTTTAATATACATGAAGGACGAAAAAGCGAAAGTACAAAGATTTTTAGAAGAAAATCAATATACTTTCCCCGTATACGAAGCTGTAAGCCCCATTGAAACCGCTTTATTGCCCAGAGCATTCCCAACTACGATCTTGATTGATGAAAAAGGAATTGTAAAAGGGAAAACAGAAGGAGCCGTAGACTGGAAAAATTTAAATTTTTACTAGAGCTCATCAACAAATCAGGACAAACGCATCATATTTTCAGAAAAATAAGAGCCTGTTTAAATTTTTTTCCTTTTTATTTGAAGATTTAGCGGGCTAAATCAAAAAGAAAAAGTGAAAAAGACGCTCAAAAGAGCTTAATTAAACAAGTTTAATCCGGTTTTTTGTTCAAGGATGGCGTATTGATTATATAGTTGAAATTTTTTATAACGTAGCAAAAATCCTGAAAGGATTTGATCTTCATAACCGCAAGTCATCGACTTGCGGGAGAAGATAACGAAAGTACCGCACTGCCTGAAAGGCAGGACTTGGTCTTCCAAAAAGTATTGTT
>JAISMV010000054.1 GCA_031276535.1 Flavobacteriaceae bacterium | reverse complement strand
TTTAGCGGGCTAAATCAAAAAGAAAAAGTGAAAAAGACGCTCAAAAGAGCTTAAAAAGAATGCAAAATATAATTAGAACCTAAAAATAAATAGTTGAATAAAATTTAAACAGGCTCTTAAGCAAGACCTTTTTCGTTCAAAACGAAAATTAAAGTTTATGCTTATAGATGTAATCAATAAGACCATCAATAGGACGCCGCAGGGCTATTCCCATTTTTAAGCCGTTTTCCGATAATTTCTTTTCCAGCTCATCTTTTAAATAAAAGGCAATAGATCCATTAAAATTAATAGGCACCTTGTTACAGTTTTCATATTGCTTGATGTAATGATCAATGAAATTCTGCATTTGTGCCTGAATTATTTTTTGGATAAACTCATGATCTTTATTCTGTATGATAAATTTTGCAAAAGTGGCAAGATACGCATTAGGATTAGGCTTTTTATACAGATTCAGCTTTATTTCATCGGCATCCATAACGTATTCTTTTTCCAATTTTTCAGAAAGTTCCTCAGGAAGGCTTTTGAAGTAATAAGCCCGGATCAGGTCTGCTCCCAGTTTGTTTCCGCTACAGTCATCCATCAATAAATATCCTAAAGACGATACCTTTTGATGAAGAATTTCACCATCGTAGTAACTACAGTTGGATCCTGTTCCCAAAATGCAAACAATAGCCTGTGTCCCGGGAGGAGTAGTAGCGTATACGGCACCATAGGTGTCTTCTTCTGCGACAATTTCCTCCGCATTAAAGAAGAATTCTTTTAAGGCAGAGCGGGCAATCGATTTCAATGTATTGGTTCCGCACCCTGCGCCATAAAAAAACACTTTATTTACTTTATCCCTATTCTGAGCAAGATCAAAACGCTCACCCATTCTTTTTATCATTTCTTCTTTCCCTATGGCTTCAGGGCTTAATCCTTTGGTTTGAGAAGAAAATAAACGGTTTCCATCTTTATCAATGGCAACCCAGTCTGCCTTAGTGGCTCCGGAGTCTGCTAATAAAATCATATGATTCAGGTTTTTTAGTTTATAATTATTGTTCTTATATACGTACAAAGATACATCAGATTGGATAACACTCGGAATAATAATAGAAATGAAGTAGATGATTTTTACCCAGCTATTTGATAATTATTTGGTTATTAATTGTTTATCCGTATTGAAATGAGGGAAAGCGGAAATATCATGATGAACATTGGCACATTTCAAGTCGGTAATGACAGAAATAATAAGATATTTTTCATACAGATCTTTCTTATTTTCCTTATCATATTAGGTGATTATATCACAATTGACAATAGCAGGATGTCGGGAAGTTTCACTGATCTTCGGCAAAAGAGCAGGTAAAATCCGCTTGTGTCATCGTATTTCCCGGTTTCAGAAAGCACAATGCGATATATTATTCATACATAGAACTTTAGAGCAGGAAACACAGAGATATTTTTTAAAAGAGTTTGAAAAATATCATAAACCCTAAAGTATAAGCAAAAGAATTATCTACATGATTTATCTCATTTCTAAATACCATAATCTATTATTTGATAATCAGTTAAAAATACTATGATAAAAATAATACACTTCGAGCCCGCTAAAGAAACAGATAATAAAGTAAACGATAGTAAATTTGTACTAACTAAAAAAACAAATATCAAGATGAACACTAAATTATTACTGACCGTGGTGCCATTATTTGGCTTATTTTTAAAAGCTCAGGAAGTTCAGGAACAACCTCTGCCGGAAAAAGAAAAACTTAACGTAAGTCTGGAATTAAAGAACAATCACCTCTGGCGTGGTTTAGTAGGGGCTGATGTACTCTTTTCGTCAGTAGACATCAACTATGCTTTTGACAAACAAAATCATTTCATACTTGGAGTGTGGGGCGGTTCCGAATTGGCGGGAGAAGAACATGCTGATGGTAAAAATTATGCCTGGCATGAAATAGACTACTACTTTAAGTACGATACCGGAAGGTTTATGGTAGGACTTTGGGACTGTTTCAGTGATTCGGGAAAAGACCGCGACGATCTGTCAGGAGATATATGGAATTACGACACACACACTACCGGTCACAGAGTTGATTTCAGAGGTTATTATGTACTTTCGGAACAAACCCCGTTAAAAATAGAATTCGGAACCTCTATTTATGGAGATGACCGCACCCTGAAAGGAGACCAGAAATATTCCACCTATGCGGAATTAAATTATCCTCTGATTCGTGATAAAAAAACAAACCTGAACGTATTTTGTGGTGCAGGGATCGGATATGGAGGAAATTCCCATATGTATGGAAACGGAAAACATGATTTTGACATCGTTAATGTCGGCATAACCACATCGCGTGCTTTTACCTTATGGGAACACAAAGTACCCGTTTCAGCTACGGCAATGTGGAACCCTTCCAATAAAATGGCAAGAGTACAGCTCGCAGCAGTTATTTTTTAAAATAAAAAACATGATTTATGATGTGTAACAATAAAACGGAATGCTTATTGTACCAGAAACTAACTGAAAATAAATTATTAACCCTATAAATTCACTTTTATTATGAATACTACAAAATCAACGAACTATACGGTTCCCCTGATTACATTGACCACATTGTTTTTCATGTGGGGATTTATTACCTGCCTGAATGATATTTTGATTCCTTTCCTAAAAGGAGTTTTCTCACTTACTCACTTTCAGGCAAATCTGGTACAATTAGCATTTTTCTTAGCGTATTTTATTATCTCTTTGATCTATTTCATTGTTTCGGCTACATTCGGAGACCCTATTTTGAAAATAGGTTATAAAAATACGGTTATGGCCGGACTGATAATTTCCGCCATTGCCTGTTTGCTGTTTTTTATAGAGGCAGGAAGCAGTACACCGAAATTTGGAATTTTTCTTTTAGCACTGTTCCTGCTGGGAAGCGGGTTTACGTTTTTGCAGATTGCAGCAAATCCGCTGGTCTCGCTATTAGGAAAATCGGAGACGGCGTCCAGTCGTTTAAATCTCTCTCAGGCGTTTAATTCGTTAGGTACGACTATTGCACCGGTTATAGGGGGATATTTTATTTTCAGATATTTTGTCACAGAACAAGCATCCGAAGTTGTACAGGCAAATGCGGTGAAAATTCCTTATTTGTTCTTAGCGGTGGTGTTGCTGCTGCTGGCAGTGGTCATCTTCATCTCAAAGATCCCGAACGGAAATACGGAAGACTCCTCAGAAAAACTGGAAAAAAAGGCAGGAGCTCTTCAATATCCGCATTTGGTTTTTGGAATGTTAGGAATTTTCTTTTATGTAGGAGGAGAAGTTACCATCGGAAGTAATCTGGTTGCTTATATGAAAGAATTTCAGGGATTATCGGAAGAAATAGCGGCATCTTTTCTCGCTTTTTATTGGGGAGGAGCAATGATAGGACGTTTCATGGGGGCTATATCCATGAGCGACATGGAAAGAACGAAAAAATATTCCTTAATGGCGGTGGCAGCCATTGCTTCTTTTATTTTGATTTTCGCCATAACAGGAGTGTCCATAAACGAAGTACGGTATTTTATTCTATTCTTAGCATTGAATTACTTAGTGTTTATCGCAGCCCGCTCTGTTCCGTCAAAAACCTTAGGTTACTTTGCGGGAGCAAGCATGGCATTGATATTCATTATGCTGATCACAACCGGAACCCTGTCTCTTTGGACTATTTTAGGAGTAGGACTATTTAATTCCATAATGTTCCCGACTATTTTTACCCTTGCCATCAACGGATTGGGAAAATATACCTCACAAGGTTCTTCCTTATTGGTGATGATGATTCTCGGAGGCGCCCTACTACCTCCATTGCAAGGTTTGATAGCAGATTATACCAACAGCCATGTTGCCTTCATTCTGCCTCTTTTCTGTTATGCTTACCTGATGTGGTACGGATTCGTCGGATATGCCATCAGAAAAAACAAAAATGAAAATTCTATGGAAGTTCCCCAATAAATAATAAGTAAGAATTTATCAAAACCTGACAGAACCAAATTTATCAATGCACCGTTTCCATCGATGATCAAAATTGATAAATGACAGGTAAAAAGGCATCCAAAAAATACGGATGCCTTTTTTGTATGATTTCTTCGGGTATGTTCTGAACTTCATCATAAATATTCAATCCGTTAATTTTAGAGCCTGTTTAAATTTTATTGCGATTATTTTTTATTGCTATTTTTGAGATGGATTTTTTGCTTTTTGTTTGAAGATTTAGCGGGCTAAATCAAGAAGAAAAAGTGAAAAAGACACTCAAAAGAGCTTAAAAAGAATGCAAAATATAATTAGAACCTAAAATAAATATTTGAATAAAATTTAAACAGGCTCTAAAACCCATTAAAAAAACCGGTTTAGTTAAAAACCGGTTTTTCTCATTTAATACATTAATGTATATTGTAATTACTTTATCTTATGGTGAAAAGTAATTCCCGATATTTAGTTAACGGCCACATTTCATTGTCAATTAGCATTTCCAGAGCATCGGAATTTTTTCTGATTAAAGAAAAAATAGGTTTAACTTCATTACAGAAAGCTTCCGCCTGTTTTGCCGGATCGGAAATGTCAATAGCTTTGTCTCGTTCTTTAAATAACTTATCGACATTGCTTTTGATCTCCGTGATGTGAATAGAAATTGTTTTAATCAGATCCAACTGTTCTTTGCACATAGCTGTCATTTCTTTTTCACCAAAAACCTCTTTTAATCCTTTTGCATTTTCGATTAATTTGGTTTGATAATCTACTGCTACAGGAACGATGTGATTTCTTGCCATGTCTCCTAAAACCTTAGCCTCAATAGAGATCATTTTAGAATATTTTTCCAGTTTGATTTCATTTCTGGCTTCAATTTCTTTATGGGTCAGGATTCCCAATTCTTCAAATGGGGCGATTAATCTTTTTTCCAATTCAAATTTTAATGCTTCCGGAGTGGTTTTTCTGTTATTCAGACCTCTTTTGGCAGCTTCTTTAACCCATTCGTCGCTGTATCCGTCGCCTTCAAATAAGATACTTCGAGATGCTTTGATATAATCTCTTAATACGTTAAATATAGCTTCGTCTTTTTTAAGACCTTTTTCTACTAAGGCATCGGTTTCTTTTTTGAATTTTTGAAGCTGATAAGCCATGATAGTGTTTAAAACCGTCATAGGCTCTCCGCAGTTTGCCTGTGATCCCACTGCCCTGAACTCGAATTTATTTCCTGTGAAAGCGAATGGAGAAGTTCTGTTTCTGTCGGTGTTATCCAGTAAAAGTTCCGGAATTTTCCCTACAATGTTCAATTTTAGGTCGGTTTTTTCATCCGGAGAAAGTTTTCCTTTTGTTACTTTTTCCAGTTCATCCAATACGGCAGTCAGCTGGGAACCGATAAATATGGAAATAATAGCAGGAGGAGCTTCATTGGCGCCTAGTCTGTGATCGTTTCCGGCAGAAGATATTGAAGAACGTAACAAGTCTCCGTAATCGTGAACTGCTTTTATCGTGTTGATGAAGAAAGTCAGGAATTGTAAGTTCTTCTTCGGATTTTTTCCGGGACTTAATAAGTTTTCTCCGGTATCGGTAGCAAGAGACCAGTTGTTGTGTTTTCCACTTCCGTTAATACCGTCAAAAGGTTTTTCATGGAATAGAACACTTAGTCCGTGTCTTCGGCTTACTTTCTTCATAACATCCATAAGTAAGGAGTTGTGGTCTACGGCTAAATTGCCTTCTTCGAAAAGAGGGGCTAATTCAAACTGGTTAGGAGCCACTTCATTATGCCGGGTGGTTACCGGAATTCCCAATCTCATGCAGTCTATTTCCAGTTCTTTCATGAAATTCCTCACTCGTGTAGGGATAGATCCGAAATAATGGTCTTCCAACTGTTGTCCTTTTGCCGGAGCATGACCTAATAGGGTTCTGCCCGTAAGAACCAGGTCGGGGCGGGTCTGGAACAAAGAAGAGTCTACCAGAAAATATTCCTGTTCCCATCCTAAGGTAGATTGAACTTTGGATACATTTTTATCAAAATAAGATTTACATACCTCTGTCGCAGCTTCATCTACGGCTTGTAAGGCTCTTAGTAAAGGGGTTTTATAGTCCAGAGTTTCTCCTGTATAAGATACGAATATGGAAGGAATACATAGAGTGGTATCTATAATGAATGCGGGGGAAGTCGGATCCCATGCAGTGTATCCTCTTGCCTCGAAAGTATTTCGGATTCCTCCGTTTGGAAAGCTGGATGCATCGGGTTCTTGTTGTATTAGCAGAGACCCGCTGAATCTTTCAATAGCACGTCCTTCACCAATAGGATTGAAAAAAGAATCGTGTTTTTCCGCGGTTTCTCCGGTTAATGGTTGAAACCAGTGCGTGTA
The DNA here is from genome assembly GCA_031276535.1 of Flavobacteriaceae bacterium. GTDB lineage: Bacteria > Bacteroidota > Bacteroidia > Flavobacteriales > Weeksellaceae > Apibacter. Next base: position 40,301 of record JAISMV010000054.1, on the reverse strand, counting down.
GTGAGTCGCCCCTTTGGATATAGCCCAGTCTTTCATAGCTACCGCTACCTGATCGGCAATCTCCCGGGAGATCTTTTTACCATGTTTTATAGCGTCCGAAATGCTTTGATAAGCATCTTTTGTTAAACATTCTCTCATGGTAGATTCTGAGAAAACATGTTCACAATATAGTTCAGATAATTTTTTAGGAACCTCAATACGTCTAGGTTGTAAATAAGGCAGTCTTTTTAAAGCATAAAATCGTAATGTTGACATAAGTGTATTTCTTTATGGGGGCAAATATAGGAATAAAATTAAAAAAAATAATCATATCCCCGTATTTTTTATATGCAGAATCCTTATTTGTGCAAAATTTTCGAGGAACATCCGTCTTATTGTGTGGGTTGAAAAATAGGAGAATTTCTATAAATAATGAATTTTTTAGCTCTTTTATTGAATGTCTACAGGATAAAAAGCATTAAAACTTTTAATTGTTTAAATTTATAATTGAATGAAAAACTTTAAAAAAAATCAAAAAAACTTACCTCCCCTGTTATGATTAGGTATTTTTTTGAAAAATTTTGCGATTATTTGCATGAACCCCTCGTAAAAATACAGAAAAAGGGGAGTTTATGCTGATTTCGGGTATTAATATTAAGATAGATGCTGCGTTAATAAAAACAGGGGAATTTTAGTTGTAGATATTCCTTCCGCTGAAAAATATGGCAGAGGAAACGTATAATATGATAGCATAAACCTTTTTACGGGAGAAGGAGATCTGCGTGTGAGATTTTTCAGATGAATAATTTTGTAGATTAATGAAATCCCGTTATATTTGCACCTCAATTCAGGGCGAGGTAGCTCAGGTGGTTAGAGCGTTGGATTCATAACCCAAAGGTCGGCAGTTCAAGTCTGCTCCTCGCTACAAATCGAGAAACGCAATCAGTTAACTTTCAACTGGTTGCGTTTTTTATGGAGAAAAAGCACTAATTTTAGATGTGTCGTTGAATTCAACGAAGACGATATTTGCAGAATAAATATAATCCGGCTGTTTTTCAGGGTGAAGGATCTTCTTCTTTTTTCTTTTTGAGTCCTGCTAATTTTGAAAGAAATATCTGATTCAGGTTTGTTTGTTTTACAGATTGAGTTTTAAAAATCAAAAGAGGAAAAACCACCCCGAAAGCTAAGGCTAGCAAAGTAAATCCGGTGCGGGTAGCTTTTTCCAGCATTTCCACCAGATAATTAAATTGAAGAGATTCTCCTTCCTTTAAAGTCATCACTTCAATAAGGGAGATCATAAATTCGTATCCCGGTTTTCCCGGTATAATGTTGATTACCGCGGGGATAGTAAATACAATAGGAGGGGTGTGTACCCGATGGGCAAAATACACGCTCAAAATTCCTACCAGACTGGCGGCTATAAAACTGGCGAAAACAATTTGATCGTCAAAATAGTATAACAGTAAAGCGCGGCAACTAAATCCCAATCCTCCCAACAGGGCGACCACCCACATGGAGCGTTTCGGGGTTCTGAAAATCACGGCAAAACCGATAGATACCCACATAGACCAAAAGATCTTTTCCCAGATGGAAATAATTTCAGGACCGGAAAAAAAATTAATTGAATCCATAACCAAAGAGGAATAATGATAAAAATAAACCCATAGCAATAACAAAAATCAGCATAGAACCATGAACCCCCCGGGCGATTCCCTGTGTCACATATCCTTCCAGAATATCAATAAAAGAATTTATAAGAGGTACGCCGGGAATTAAAAACAACACGCTGGCGGCAAAAGCACTTTTCAGGTCAAATCCGGTTACTAATCGTAACAGGTTTACGACAGAAACAGCGGTAAAAGAGGCAACGGCAAATACAATGAAAATATTAAACTTCTTTTCGGTAAGAATTTGTCTGACCATTAATCCCAAAACTGTAGCAAAAAAAGTTACAAAAAATTCCACCCAGCTGCCTTCCAGTATTTTGCTTAGTCCGGCGCCTGCAAGTCCGACAAATAACCATAGGATCGGTTTAGGGTATTGTTTGATGCGTTTGATTTCTTTAAAATGTTCGTTTACGCATTTCACGTCCATATTTTCATGCACCACACGCCAGGATAAGATACTTATTTCCGAAACAATGCCGAAATTTACCCCTACATGAGGGATTGCCCGCACAATGGTATGCGTTTCATTTGTTTTTTTATCCCGCACACTCAGCACCGCCCCTGAAAGGGAAAAGAAAAAGTCAGCTTCATAACCCAGAGCTTCCGCTATTCTCTGTGTGTTTCTCAAAGCCCGTGAGGTATTTGCGCCATTCATTATTAAAGTAATAGCTATTTCGGAAAGCACCTCACTGACAAATTTTATTTCTATTGATGATTCGTCCATAAGGGAAAAATTAAAAAAAACTGCCACAAAATTATAAACAAGAAAAGACAGATATAGGGTAAATATACATAAATATGACAACAATCACAAAATTTGTACGATTTTTGCAGGTGTCAAGTAAGAAACAATAAGATTATTGTTGAATTTGTTTAACTATATTTGCGGGTAACGATATGAAAAATTTTTTGATGTTGATTTTAGTTCTTTTGGCGGTAAGCTGCCAGACTACTAATATAGTAATAGACTATGAGAAAGGATACGATTTTTCTGCGGTAAAAACCTACGGTTATTACACAGATAATGCCATACAACTGAACCGGATAGATAGCGTTAATTTCATAAGCAGTCTGGATGCCGCATTGCAGGCTAAAGGATTAATTAAAGATCCGGACCCGGATATTTTTATAGCCGTACAGGTACAAAGCAAAGACGAAACTCGAGTTAAAAGTATACTAAACCTGGGGCTGGGAGGCGGCAGCGGAGGATTTGGTGTGGGTACGGGCATAGGGATTCCCATAAAAGGTAAGGTTAAGAAATATTCCATTCGGATTGATTTTGATGATGCAAAGACAAAAACCCTGAAATGGACGGGTGAGACCTTCCGAGAACATTCATACAAAGCCTCTTCCGAATCGAAGAAGTCTTTTTATAAATCGGATATTCAGTCGTTATTAAAAAAATATCCCCCGCAATAAAAAAACAACTAAAGCGAATAATCTCAGGATTGAATCCAGACGGAAAGTTAAATTTCCGTGAAAAGTTTGTCGTATTGTTTTAGTATGATTTCTTTTGAAAATCTTTTTCTTATGGAATTTTTTATACTATCACTATTATACGTGTGTTTCAGTACTCTTTTTATTTCTGTGGCAAAATTTTCATATTCTTCTATGTTTGAAATTATTCCGTTAATTTCCGGCTGAATGATCTCGTTTATTCCTCCTTTGCAATCGTTGACCAATGAAAAGGTGCCGCAGGCACCGGCTTCCAGTAAAACATTAGGAAACCCTTCGTAGCGGGAAGAAAGAATGAACAGATCTGCATTTTTCAGGTACGGAAAGGGATTGGTTACTTTGCCTAAAAAGTTGACTTTTTCAAGCTTTAAATCGTTTTTTAGCTCCAGTAGCTTTTCTTTATCGTCTCCATCCCCTAAAATGTATAAATTTATATTTTCTTCTTTCAGGTGGGAAAAAACACGTAAGAGATTGTCAAATCCTTTGCGGTAAGATAAATTTCCTATTGCCAGAACATTTTTATTTTTTTTGGAAAAGGGCAGATTTATGTTTTTCCCGGATTCCGATTCAATCAGGTCTAAATCAATCGGGTTATTAATCTTTATTATTTTAGATCTTTTTATCTTTATGTTGTCTACAAGATCCGATTTCATGTCTTCACTTTGAGCAATAATGACCTCATAATTATTGTAAAATCGATAGAAAAATTTTATTTCGGGACGGGTTACATGGTGGGATACTATATTGGTTTCCCGGGCTATAAAACGGATTTTGGGAAAAAAGGGGATTATTGGGGCTAAATATGCGGAAACTTCTCCCCATCCGCCAAAAACGATGTCGGGTTTAAGCCGGCAAAGTACTTTAAGAATCGGGAAGAAAGCATTTCGTATTCTTTCTTTTTTGATATTTATGATTTCCGTATTTTCATCCAGTATTTCCAGATAATATCCTTCTTTCCTCATTAAAAGAAGTTTCGGGATGAATTTTGTTCTGTCTATGTTGTTGATAAGTGTAGTGATTATCCTTTCGGCACCACCCATATTTAAATCCGGAAGAATAAACAGAATTGTTTTCACTTATACTTTGTTATTTATATATCCTGAGGTGGCATTTTCATTTTGTGTAACCTGAGCAACGTTGCCCGTCACGATCGAGTTGTCCGGAATATCATTTGTTACATAAGCATTGGGAGCAATCAGGACGTTATTTCCAATTTTAATATTTCCTACTATAACGGCATTTGTTCCTATCCATACTTCGTTTCCTATAACGGGAACTCCTTTCTTGCTTCCTCTGTTGGTCTGCCCTATGGTGACCCCGGCGGAGATATTGCAATTCTTTCCTATTTTCACTTTAGGATTAATAATGACCGTTCCCCAATGCCCTAAATAGAATCCTTCCCCAATCTCTGTTTCAGGATATATCTGGAATCCGTATTTTACCTGATAACGATACAAAAGCAATCGGTAAAACATTCCCGGAATTGATTTTTTTTTATGTTCCGATGCTTTTCTGAAAAGATATATATACCGAAAATTAGGATTCATTAATGCTCTGCCTATAAATCTTCCGGGCCATTTCCCATAAATTCTGTAATAGTCTTTTTGTATAAGCGTATGTGACATTCTATAAGTTATCCAGGGTTTTCATCAACAAATTTACTGCATTTTCCAATGAAAACGGTAATTCTTTATTATTCATTTCTTCTTTGTAAGGATCCAAAACTTCCGGTTTTGTCAGAAACTCTTTCATTCCTTTGTAAATTCCTTCTTCTGAGTTTTCCACTATTTTGCCTAATTTTCCTTCCTGTAAGATTTCCCGCACTCCGGAAACATCGGTAGCGATAATCGGTTTTTTCAGGGTTACGGCTTCAAAAAGCACAGTCGGATACCCTTCGTATCGGGACGAAAGAATGAAAAAATCCGCATTCTTAAAAAAAGGATAGGGATTTTTCTGGAATCCTGCCATCTTTACCGTGTCTTCTACTTTTAAGGTTTTTATCAGGTTGTTGATATTTTTAAGATCATACCCGTCTCCTACAATTATTATTTTATGTTTTAATCCTTCCTCCAGAAGTTTTTTATGCATTTTAATCAACCGGTCAAATCCTTTCTGGGGAAAAACGGTTCCTACGGCTACAAATGTTTTTTCTTTTATCTGAGAAAAATCAAAATGAACGTTTTCTTCCGATCTTTCCATGATCTCAACGGAATCTATCGGATTATAGATCCGTATCAGTTTTTCTTTTTCTTCGTCTGTTCCCGCTAATTTCTCAAATTCTTTTTTAATTTTTTCGGAAATGACCCATATCCTGTCCGCTTTAAAAAAGGCTTTTAATTTATCGTGAGTGTATCTAGGTATGCTGAATAGATCGTTATGTACCCATACGACTTTTTTAGAGTTTTTTACGGGGCTTTTTAATACTTCCTGCAATAATTCATGATTTGCAATAAGTTCTATGTCGTAATCTTTCTTTTTTAAAATAAATTTATAAAGAAGTATAGGAAATAATTTTAAAATTCCCTGATAAATTTTTCTGTACGCTTTCTCGGGAATCTCCCAAGGGCGGTTTGTGGTGATCATTTCTCCTTTATTAAGGTGAAAAACGGTAATCCATTTAGGTACTTCCTCCAGATATTTTCCCGATTTAAGATTTAACAGCAGATCTATTTCGTACTTACCTTCGGGAATATTTTTCAAAAAGGTAACCAATACCTTTTCCGCCCCTCCGTGGCGCAAAGACCCGATTCTGACAAGTATTTTTTTCTTTTTTTTTAATTCAACTGATTTCTCCATAAAATTTAAACATTCTCTTTTTTACCGTTGAGGTCTCTGATAAGGTTTACATCCTAATTTTTTATAGGTTTTCCATTTTAGTGCCCGATAAAAAAACACGCATGGAACGTAAATTTTTCCAACATATTTGGATTGGAACGGATACCATAATTCGTTTATCTGATGTAAAAACCCATGTTACGAACAAAAGTACAGAATTAGTTTCAACTTCGGACATTCATTTTCAGGGAAAAATCAATCAGGAAAAAGTTGGAAAGGTAATTATATTGTAGTAAACTAAATTTTTAACATATTGTAACTAAATGTTTTAATTATTTTTCAAACATATTGCGAATGTATCTGACAGAAAACTTCAGTAAAATAAAGATAAAAAAATAAGGACAAAATATCCTAAAAAAATTAAATGGCATAATAAATGATAGATTCTATGAAGAATTACTAAATTTGTAAAAAAACAACAGAGTATAAATTCAGACATGAATGAGAATTTTTCACAACAGGTAAAAGATGTAATAAGCTTCAGCAATGAAGAAGTATTACGATTGGGGCATGACTATTTAGGAACGGAGCATCTTATATTGGGCATGTTACGTGAGGGTAATAGCAGGGCTATTACCGTACTTCGGAGTCTGAATGTTGATTTAGGGGAACTAAGACGACAAGTAGAAACCCTTAATGAACCCAAAACCATAATAAGAATAGATAGAAATAGCATACCCTTTACAAAATCTGCCGAAAGGGCATTAAAAACCAGTTTTTTAGAAGCAAAATTGTTTCGTAGCCCGGAAATCGAAGCCATACATTTATTGTTATGCATATTGAGAATAGAGAGTGATCCGGTTACTCAGATTTTTAAGAAATATGATATAGATGCGGCTACGTTAAGAGAAGAATACCGATTTCAGTTTCAGGAAGATTTTGCAGATCAGCCTTCCGCAGAGTTTTCCGAAGATGAAGGAGGAGGAAGTGAAAGCGGCCAATATGAGGTGCCTAAAACAGGAGGAGGTCAGTCAAAAAGCAGAACTCCCGTATTGGACAACTTTGGGAGGGACTTGACTTTAGCCGCGTTGGAAAGAAAATTAGACCCTGTGGTCGGACGGGAAAAGGAAATTGAAAGAGTATCTCAGATACTCAGTAGGAGAAAGAAGAACAATCCGCTTCTTATAGGAGAACCGGGAGTAGGGAAATCAGCCATAGCAGAAGGTCTGGCCTTACGGATCATTCAAAAGAAAGTATCCCGGGTGTTGTATAACAAAAGAGTAGTAACTCTGGATGTAGCAAGCCTTGTAGCGGGGACAAAATACAGAGGACAGTTTGAAGAACGGATGAAAGCGATAATGAACGAATTGGAAAAAAATTCGGACATCATACTTTTCATCGATGAAATTCATACAATTGTAGGAGCAGGAGGAGCAACCGGTTCTCTGGATGCTTCCAATATGTTTAAGCCAGCCCTTGCAAGAGGAGACATCCAATGCATAGGAGCAACGACGTTGGATGAATACCGTCAGTATATAGAAAAAGACGGAGCATTGGAAAGACGTTTTCAAAAAGTAATGGTTGAACAGACATCTCCGGAAGAGACAGTCATCATATTAAACCAGATTAAGGATAAATATGAAGAACATCATAATGTGACCTATACGGATGATGCCATAAAAGCATGTGTTGCCCTCACGATTCGGTATATAACCGATCGCTTCTTACCCGATAAAGCCATTGATGCCTTAGACGAAGCCGGTTCCCGTGTGCATATTAAAAATATTAAAGTCCCGAAAGAAATATTGATTTTTGAAAAAGAGCTTGAAAAAATCAGGGCGGAAAAAACAAAAGTAATTAAGAGCCAGAAATACGAAGAAGCAGCCAGACTGAGAGATACCGAAAAAGAAATGGAAGCCAAGCTGGCAAGCGCACAAAGAGAATGGGAAAAATCTTCAAAAGAGTATCGGGAAATCGTAACGGAAGATAATGTGGCAGAAGTGGTCTCCATGATGAGCGGAGTTCCCGTACAAAGAGTCTCAGAAGGAGAACTTAAAAAACTGGCTCAGATGAAAGATTTAATGAGAGGTAAGATCATCGGACAGGATGAGGCGGTAAATAAAGTGGTTAAAGCCATTCAGAGAAACCGGGCGGGGTTGAAGGACCCGAACCGTCCGATAGGAACTTTCATTTTCTTAGGTTCCACCGGAGTCGGAAAAACACAGTTAGCTAAAGTAATGGCACGGGAACTGTTTGACTCGGACGATGCGCTTATCAGAATTGACATGAGTGAATATATGGAAAAATTTGCCGTGTCCAGATTGATAGGAGCCCCTCCGGGATATGTAGGCTATGAAGAAGGAGGTCAGCTGACCGAAGCCGTCAGAAGGAAACCTTACGCCGTAATATTGTTGGATGAAATAGAAAAAGCACATCCGGATGTTTTCAATATTCTGTTGCAAATATTAGATGACGGGCATATCACAGACAGTTTGGGGAGAAAGATAGATTTCAGAAATACCATCATCATATTAACATCCAACATAGGTACCCGTGAGTTGAAAGAATTCGGAGATGGAGTAGGATTCGGAACTTCAGCGAAGAAATCTTCTTCCGACACAAGAGCCAAATCTACTTTGGAAAATGCCCTGAAGCGGACATTTGCCCCTGAATTTCTGAATAGAATCGATGACGTTATTGTCTTTAACAATCTTGAAAAAGAAGATATATCAAAAATTATTGACCTTGAATTGCAAAAAGTATATGCTCGGATCAATAAAATAGGATACAAGGTAGAACTGACCCCGGAAGCTAAGGATTTTATCATAGAGAAAGGCTGGGATAAAAACTTTGGAGCACGTCCGCTTAAAAGAGCTATACAAAAGTACATAGAAGATATGATAGCGGAAGAAATTATCAGTTCCTCCATACAGGAAGGAGATTCTTTGCTGATAGATTTAAATGAAGAAAAAGACAACACGGAACTGAAAAAGTCGCAGGAGTCTGAAAATAAATAATTGGGAAACCATAATAAAATACAGACGTTTATAGCGCACGGGCAAGAAAAACAGCGAAAAGACTTGTATAAGACCCAAAAAAATCGTAACTTACAAGTAAGTAGTTCTTCCTATCCGTAAGAGCAAAAAGCAGGGATATCAATGTACGACGTATGCTGTTGTCGGGTGTGCACCGTCCGCTTTTGCCACAGGCAAAAGCGGACGGTGATGAGTTTTCGTTATTATTCCAACCCCTTGTTAGTCTGTCAAAACCCTTGCATCCGGTTTAAAAATGGCATGTATGCTAACAACTATCATATTTAGTTTATTTAAAAACAGTAATTTTGTGTACTAAATAAAAAACAGAAAATGTCATCATCATTATATCCATTATTATTTCAACCAACCTTTCATTATAGAGTCTGGGGAGGGAACAAATTAAAGAATTTCGGGAAAGATATTACAGAAGAGAACACAGGAGAAAGTTGGGAAATTTCAACAGTTCCCGGATTTGTGAGTGTGGTTTCCAATGGAGTGCTTAAAGGAAAGAATTTGAATGATCTGATAACAGAATATAAAGATAAGTTGGTAGGAGAAAAGGTTTATCGGCAATATGGCGATCAATTTCCGCTATTGGTCAAGTTTCTGGATGCAGCAGCTCCGCTTTCCGTTCAGGTACACCCCAACGATGAATATGCCAAAAAAAATCACAATTCATTCGGGAAAACGGAAATGTGGTATATCTTGGATACCGAACCTGATTCGGAAGTTATCCTCGGATTTGAAGAAGGTATAACCCCGGAAATTTTCTCCGAAAGCATAGAAAAAAATACCGTTGAATCCGTTCTAAGAAAAGTATACCCAAAAAAAGAAGAAGTCATTTTTATTCCCTCCGGAAGGGTACATGCGATGGGAAAAGGGGTTTCCGTTGTTGAAATTCAACAGACTTCAGATGTTACTTACCGGATTTATGATTACGACAGAATTGATAAAGATGGGAAAAAAAGAGAATTGCATATTCAACAGGCAAAAGAAGTTTCCGACTTTTCCTTTATAAAACAACCATTCTCTCCGTATGATAAAAGCGCAAAAGAAGCCGTATTGGTGAAATCGGATTATTTTACCGTTTCCCGGTTCATACTTACGGAAAACAAGAAATTGGAAAACCTTCCCCAATCTTTCAGAATAGTAATTTGTGTGGAGGGAAACTATAGCATAAACGGCGAATCCTTCTCGGTTGAAATTACGAAAGGTCAAAGCATTCTGCTTCCGGCAGCCCTTAAAGATATAGAACTTAAACCTAAAGAAAAAACCATATTGCTGGAAGCTCATATTGATTAAAAAACATGAAATATTTGAGAATTACATTAGTGGTCATCTGGAAGATCTGGTTTTATATTCTGGTTGCTTTAACTACGATTTCCGTTGGAATAACCATTTACATTCTGACGTATTGTAAAAATGACAAGTTATCATATTTCTTTATAAGATTATGGTCATATATTCTGTTCTATGGAATAGGGTTCTCTTATACGCTGCATTCTTCCGAAAAACTGAATCCGAAAGAAAATTATATACTGGTTTCTAACCATACCTCCATGATAGACATAGTTTTAATGTTTATTCTGCATCCTCAGCATCCGATAGTTTTTGTGGGAAAAAAAGAGTTGGAAAGGTATCCTGTATTTGGAAGAATTTATAAAAGAATTTCCATTTTGGTGGACAGATCGTCCAAAGAAAGCCGGGGAACCGTATTCTCGGCGGTGAAAAAAGCAATCACCCAAAGAAATAAAAATATCGTTCTTTTTTCAGAAGGAGGTGTACCTGACAGAGATATAGTTTTAGGAAAATTTAAGGACGGGGCTTTCGTATCCTCCATTTATTGTAATGTTCCTATTGTGGTTTATGCCGTTCATAACCTGAAAAACATGTTTCCTTTTGTGTTTACTTTAGGATATCCGGGAAGAGTAAAAGTGGAAAGACTGGCTATTTTATATCCGGATGAGAAGGAAACAAAAGACACCCTTAAAGAAAAAACTTATAACATGATTTATGAGAGAATTAAAAATGACAAGATAGAATATCCGGAATTTAAATAGGAACTTCCCTTCGGGAATTTTTCCATTCCGGAAACTTATTCAGCTTGTTTATATAAATATAGATTTGTTGCACCAAAGTATTAATTTCTCTTAATTGATACGTGATAAGAGATTGATCATCAAAAGAGAGATTGATTTCCTCTTCTTTCCAGTCAGCATCAAATGTGATTTCATCCCCCCTGACAGCCAATAGGCAGTTGTATAAAGTATTTTCAATAAAGTAGATCAGCTTCCGGTCGGTCTCCGTAATTTCATGACTTCGGGAAGCATAGGCTTTAAGGGAAGAAATCCGGGTGGAAAGCAGATTAATAATTGTCTGAATATTATATACATCCGATTTATAATCTTTGGAAAGCTGAGGTTCGGAAATAATTCTCTGGAAAGCGCCGGAGAGATTGGAAGTTCCCAATAGCACGTCTTTTCTGGATAATTTCAATTCCGTATCGAAGAATTTATCTTCATTTTGCAGAATATGGGAAATTTTTTTAAAATAGGTTAAATTATATTTTACCAGTTTTCCAATTAATAGAGGCAAGATCTTATATTCCCAAGTGGGAAGAAACGAAAAACTGAGAATAAAGACTATCACTACGGCTATGGCAGTTCCACCCAAACGGTGGTATATATTTGTGAGTCCTCCGCTGCCCTGATGTTCTAAAAAAATAAGGAGAATTACAAAAATAGTAACAAAGACAACACCGGTTTTGTAATAGACGGGAATGAAACTGTAGGCTCCGAGAATACAAATGAAAGTCACGGCACAGATAACATACATGTTTTGGGTGAGAAGCAGCAGTCCCAGTGTGATTACAGCTCCGATCAAAGTTCCCTGCAATCTTTGAATGGCAAAGTTTTTGGTATTCCCGTAAACGGGTTTCAATATCAGGATAATCGTCAGGAATACCCATGCAAAATATTTGATTTCCAGTATGCTGCAAATTATATACGAAAGGAATATGGCGAGACTTACCCTGAGAGCATGCCGGAAGATGTTGGAACGTAAATTTAAATTCGCCCGGAAAGTGGAAAAATTATAGTTGTATTGTTTAGTGAACTTTTCCAGTTCCAAATCCTCATATTGTTTTTTTTCCGCATCAAATTCTCCATTGATAAGAGATTTAATAACGTAAGTTTGCTTATAAAACGATCTGAATATGAATCGGATATGTTTTAGGGCGTGAATATCGACCTCTTTTTCGTCCTCTTCCAGAGTTAAAATTCGTTCTTTAAAACGATCCAGTAAAGACGTATCTATATGAACCGTAACTTTTTTACCTAAATTAATAGACCAGTTTAGTTCATTCAATATGTGTCCCATATGGGTCAGACAGGAATGAAAATCATTTTGTAATCCGCTTTTTTCCAAAGAAGAAATTAATTTATCGTCTTGCAGATTGAACGAGATCAGCTGTTCGTATAGATCGATCAAAGCGCTGAATACCAAAGTCATTTTTCTTCCTTTGGCGGAAAAGCTCTTGGCATTAATTCTCTGTTTGAACAGATTCTCCCGAATGTCTTCATGATTGGCGTGTATTTTTTCCTGCTTTTCAAAAATTTTGTTTGAAATTTCTTCCTGCTTTTGTTTGCTTTTGGGGAAATCCGATTTTAGGAGAAAATATTGACGAATCAGTTCCGTGTATTCACTTAACTGTTTAATATTTTCACTGATTCTTTGTTCAATCACCCGGTACGGCTGTACTCTCCACAATCCCAGAGAAAGAATTCCATAAAAAAAGATAACTCCGAACATCATTCCCGCGGTGTTGGTTATAATATCCTGATTTTGAAAACCGCATGCAAAAACAATACACAACAGCGATGATATACTGACGCTTACAGCCCGAGAACCATAAATAAAAAACATGGAAAAGAAAAAGCCGCAGAAAGTGATCCAGATACCAAACAGGTATTCGTGAGGAAGTAATAACTGACTGATTACTACCACTATAAAATAAAACAACGCTCCTATCAGCTGGGTGTAAAGTTTAATTTTAAAAGACCCGGGATTGTCTCCGATTCCTGCAACTAAAGCTCCGGATGATACTAATATTCCTATATCCAATCTGTTAAATGCTCCTCCTATAAGTATGGGTGCAACCATAGCAAGAGTAATACGTAATCCACGGCTGAAGTAAAAACTAAAAATAAAAAAAGTACTTTCAGATACGATATGTTTTATCTTTTTCTGCATTTAAAAGTAATAAACAGGCACAAAGTTTAATTAAAAAATCCGGTTTTTCATTCCTTTAATCCGAAAAACATATTGGATAAAATAATAGCCAGCACGATACAGGTGATTACCACATACATACGGTCTTTTTCAATGGTAAAGGCTATAATGGATAAGACTACGCGCAATATGGGAGTGGCAATCAGAACCGCAACGCCCAGTTGTATAATAGCCAGACCGTCAAACTGAATGATCCGGGGAAGAAGGGTTGATAGTTCCCGTAAATATTCGGGGGTTCCTGTAAATGTCCTGAAATCGGGTTTTTCATCAGGATGTTGGATGAGATAAATAACCCCTCCTGTAACCGTAATGACAGAGGCGAGTATTACTCCATATCGTAGTAACTTACCGATGTAGAATTCAACATCTCGTTTTGCCCAAAACTCTCCGGAAAAAATAGTACTCATTCTTTATTTAAATTTCAGGAAGGTTTATATAAGGAAACCATTTTAACAAATAAAATTCCATCCCTCTGTATATCATTTGAACAGCTAAAATAGCTATTACAAAACTAAAAATCTTACGTAATAATCCCACATTAATAATCATTAAAATTTTAGATCCAAAAAAAGACCCCAGTAATACGCCTGTTACGACAGGCATTGCCAAAAACGGATCAATCTGTCCTCTCTGAAAGTAAATTACCGCACCGGCAGCAGCGGTTACGCCAACCATGAAACTGGATGTGGTGGTAGAGACCTTAAAGGGTATTTTCATGGCAATATCCATGGCTAAGACTTTCAGGGAGCCGGAACCGATTCCGAGAATTCCCGAAAGTACTCCGGCGAGAGTCATTAAGGAGAATCCGGCAGTGACATTTCGCACATTATACTTTTGTATTCCGTCGGGAGTGGGGCAGGTTCCGTTTAACTTTAGTACGGAAGCCCATTTACTTCCCGGAGAGGAATGATCAACAGAAGTGTCTTTCTTTCTTACAATCATTGCCGAAGAAAATATCAAGGTAATTCCTAAAATAATGTAAATAACCGAAGTCGATAAAAATACCGCAACCAAAGCTCCTAAAACCGCACCTGCCGTAGTTGCCACCTCCAGAAACATCCCGATTCGCACATTCGTCATTCCTTTTTTGATATACGCAGTAGCAGCACCGGAAGAAGTCGCTATGGAAGTTATCAATGCTGTCCCCACGACATATTTAATATCCACCCCAAATCCCAGTGCGAGCAGAGGAATAATAACCACACCTCCCCCCAGTCCTGTAAGAGATCCTACCATTCCTGCCACGATTGCTCCTAAGAACAGGATGAGAGTAAAAGTAAATATACTCAAAGTGAACCTAAATTAAGAAATTAATAACAAAGATAAAGAATCCTTTTAAAAAAGGACTGTTTATTCTCAAATAAATTATTTTTTCATACTTTAATTATGCTGAAAAGAGTAGTTTGTATTAAAAATAAAATTCCTCCCTTATTCGTTCAATTGTTTGAAAATTTTCTCCCAATCGGTATTTAAGCTCGCCAATTTTTCTTTAATATCGACGTACTTTTTTAACTGTTCTTCCGTAGGATTTTCTCCGGAAAAAGAAGCTTCTATTTTTTTAATCTGATCTTCAACCTGTTCAATTTCATTTTCCAGCTTGGATAATTTGTTTTCCAAAGCTTTCCGTTCCTTGTCTTCAAGTGGTGCTCCTTTACTTTTAGAAGCATTTGTTGGTGTCTTAGGAACCGGTTGGGCAACAGGTTTTTCCAAATCGACCTCCCGCATGTTTTCCTTTTTCCTGTAGTCCAGATATTCGGTTATTCCTCCTAAAAATTCTTTTATTTCACCGTTTCGGAATTCAAAGATCTTATTTGCCAGACCGTCTAAAAATTCCCGGTCGTGAGAAACCAGAATTAAAGTACCCTGATAATTTTTTAAGGCTTGTTTCAGTATCGCCTTGGATTGCAGGTCTAAATGGTTGGTAGGTTCGTCCATAATTAAGGTATTAAAAGGACGAAGCAATAATTTACACAAAGCCAGCCGGTTTCTTTCTCCTCCTGAAAGTACGGATACTTTTTTCTGAACTTCATCCCCCTGAAAAAGAAAAGAACCCAGCAGATCCCGTACTCTCGGGCGGGATTCTTCCGTTGCGGAATCTTCTGCTTCTTCCAGAATCGTTTTGTTCCCGTCTAAAACTTCCGCCTGATTTTGGGCAAAATACCCGATCTGTACGTTGTGTCCTATTTCCAAGGTTCCGTCATAGGGTAAGATACCATCCAAAATTTTAGCTAGAGTGGTTTTTCCCTGCCCATTCTGTCCCACGAAAGCAATTTTCTCTCCTCTTTCAATATAAAAATCCGCATGTTGGAAAACCTGATAACCATCGAAAGACTTGCTTAAATTTTCTGCTTTAAACAATACTTTTCCGGGAGTAACACTGGGTTCAAACCGAATGTTAAAACGGGTAATATCTTCGTCTTCCACTTCGATCCGTTCCACCTTGTCCAGTTTTTTAATAAGTGACTGAGCAAAAGCGGCTTTACTGGCTTTATATCGGAATTTCTCGATGAGTTGTTCCGTGCGTTTGATCTCCTGCTCCTGATTTTTTTGGGATTGAAGTAATTTTTCTTTTCGTTCTTGTCTTAAAATCAGGTACTTTGTATAGTTGACCTTATAATCCTGAATGGAACGGTTGGATATTTCTATGGTTCTGTTGGTAACATTGGTCAGGAATTGTTTGTCGTGGGAGACTAAAACTACAGCGCCTCTGTAGTTGATTAAAAAGCCTTCCAGCCAGATAATAGACTCTATGTCCAAATGGTTTGTAGGCTCATCCAGCAATAATACATCGTTTTCTTCCAGCAATAATTTTGCCAATTCGATCCGCATTCTCCATCCTCCGGAAAAATCATCCGTAAGTTTTTCAAAATCGGACTCTTTAAAGCCCAGCCCTTTTAGTATTTTTTCTATTTCTCCCTCAGTGTTGTATCCCCCCAGATGAGAGAACCGATCAGTGAGATCTGTCAGATCATGAATTAGCTTGTGGTATCCTTCCGATTCATAATCTGTACGGGTAGCCAACTCGTGGTTGATCTTATCAATTTTATCGTTGATCTTGTTTAATTCCTTGAATGCCTGTTTCGCCTCATCCCAAACCGTACGACCTTTTTCAAAATCAAGATCCTGTTTCAAAAACCCGATTCGTACTTCTCCTTCTTTTTCTACCGAACCTTCTGTGGAAGGCTGTTCCCCTGCCAAAATCTTTAACAAGGTAGATTTTCCGGCTCCGTTTTTTCCTGCCAGCCCGATGCGGTCATTCTTGTTAATCCTGAAATTAACATTTTCAAACAAATAGGTTCCTGCAAAATGTAGCCCCAAATTTTGTACTAAAATCATTTTTCCTTTAAAATTTTCGACATGCAAAGGTACTGTTTTAAACTTAATTCTTCTTTGTTTGTCATAGTGTAAAACAATAATACGATTGTTTATATCAATCTGAAGCTGGTTTAAGAAATGAAAAACGAAAAGTTCAATGAGTAAATACAGCTTAACAGGGGATATGGAAAAAATTATAAAACCCCGCGTATGGTTTTTATCCAATGGCGTATTTCCGTAAGATAATTTTATAAAATAAAAAAGAAACTGCCCGTCTCAGACAGTCTCTTTTCAATTAACTTATCCTCATTTTTAAGGTTGATAAAACATTTGTTCCCTCTTGTTGTAAATAAAAATTGAGATAAATCCAGTGTTTTTTAAACCACTTCCACATCTTTATTGTCTTTTCTGAAGACTAAGCCTGTTTCAGGAAAATAATCGGCGATGATGCAATCGTTATCGTTAACTTTTCCTCCCAAAATCTCTTTAGATAATTGATTTAGTATTTCGTGCTGGATTAATCTTTTTAAAGGTCTGGCTCCGAAAGAAGGATCATAGCCCTTTCCCATCACATAATCTTTGGCTTCATCGGTCATGCTCATATGAATTCCTTTTTTAGCCAATATCCGGTTCAGAGAATCCAGTTGAATGTCGATAATGCTTCGGATTTCATTTCTGTTTAATGGCTTGAATACAATGGTTTCATCAATTCGGTTTAAAAATTCCGGACGCAGAGTTTTTCGCAGTAATTCCATCACCTGCTCTTTGGTCAAATTCAGAATTTCCGTATAATTTTCACTTGTTAAATTCTCAAAATTCTCCTGAATTAGCGAAGAACCTAAGTTGGATGTCATTACGATAATGGTATTTTTAAAATTAACCGTTCTCCCCTTATTATCGGTCAAACGACCGTCATCCAGAACCTGAAGCAAAATGTTGAACACATCGGGATGAGCCTTTTCAATCTCATCCAAAAGCACTACGGAATACGGTCTTCTTCTTACGGCTTCAGTCAGCTGTCCTCCCTCGTCATAGCCCACATATCCCGGAGGCGCACCCACCAAACGGCTTACGGAATGTTTTTCCTGATATTCACTCATGTCAATACGTGTCATAGAGTTTTCGTCATCAAATAAGAACTCCGCCAGTGCCTTTGCCAATTCGGTTTTTCCGACACCGGTAGTTCCCAGAAAAAGGAAAGAACCGATAGGTTTTCTTTCGTCGTTCAATCCTGCACGATTTCTGCGGATGGCATCGGCAACAGCCTCTATTGCTTCTTCCTGCCCGACCACTCTTTTATGGAGAACCGATTCCAGTTTCAACAGTTTTTCACGTTCGCTCTGTATGAGTTTGGTTACGGGTATGCCCGTCCATTTGGCAACCACGTCTGCAATGTCTTCTCCGTCCACTTCCTCTTTAATCAGTCTCGGGCGGTCTTCGGAGAATTCAGCTTCGGCTTGAACCAACAGCCCTTCCTGTTCTTTGATTTTTCCGTAGCGCAGTTCGGCTACTTTTCCATAATCTCCGATACGTTCAGCGCGTTCAGCCTCCAACTTGTATTCTTCTATGTTCTTACGTATTTCCTGAATCTTTTCCGCTCTTTCTTTTTCCGCTTTCCATGAAGCGCTGAGCGCATTCCTCTTTTCATTAAGCTGCGCTAGTTCTTCTTTAACCGAAGCCAGCCTTTTTTCATTAGATTGTTTGATACTTTCGTTGGAGGTAGGGCTCTCAGCCTCACGTTTTACCGCTTCCAACTCAATTTCCAATTGCATTTTCTTTCGGTCGAGTGTGTCCAGTTCTTCCGGTTTGGAATTCATTTCCATACGAAGTTTAGCGGAAGCTTCATCCATTAGATCAATAGCCTTGTCCGGAAGAAAGCGGTCGGAAATGTACCGGTTAGACAACTCTACGGCAGTAATGACTGCTTCGTCTTTGATTCGCACTTTGTGGTGTACTTCATATCTTTCTTTAATTCCCCGAAGAATAGCGATTGCATCTTCCACATCCGGTTCTTCCACCAATACTTTTTGGAAACGCCTTTCCAGGGCTTTGTCTTTTTCAAAATATTTTTGATACTCATTTAAGGTGGTAGCTCCTATGGAACGCAATTCCCCGCGGGCTAAAGCCGGTTTCAGGATATTGGCGGCGTCCATGGCGCCTTCACCCCCTCCGGCACCGACCAGAGTATGAATTTCATCAATAAACAAAATAATACTTCCTTCGGAGGAGGTCACTTCTTTCACCACGGCCTTCAATCTTTCTTCAAATTCTCCTTTGTACTTGGCTCCGGCGATCAATGCTCCCATATCCAAAGAATATATTGTTTTGTCTTTCAGGTTTTCGGGAACATCCCCATTGATAATCCGATGGGCGATCCCTTCGGCTATGGCGGTTTTACCCACGCCGGGCTCTCCGATGAGGATAGGGTTGTTCTTGGTCCTTCGGGAAAGGATTTGCAATACCCGACGGATTTCATCGTCCCGTCCGATAACGGGATCTAATTTGCCCTCCTGTGCGAATTCATTCAGATTTTTGGCATATTTATTCAAAGAGTTGTAGGTGTCTTCCGCTGATTGAGAGGTTACGCGTTCTCCTTTCCGGATCTCTTCAATGGCTTTAAGTACCCCATTCTTTGTAACTCCTTGATTTTTTAATAATTGAGATGTTTTATCATTTGCATAAAGAATTCCCAACAAGATATGTTCAAGGCTTACAAACTCATCTTTCATTTTATTGGCTTCCAGCCAGGCTTCATTTAAAGCTTTGTTGGCGTTTTGAGAAAGATACAGCTGACCTCCGGAAACTTTAGGAAACTCCGAAAGGATAGATTGTAACTCTGAATTAATATATGCTAAATTTGAATCTTGTTTTTTCAGTATAAAGGTAATAACGCTGGCTTCGCTCTCCAGCAAAGCCTTGAGCAAATGTGCCGGCTCTATCGCCTGATTTTCCAGTCCTTGTGCAATCACCTGAGCCTGTTGCAAAGCTTCTTGTGATTTGATGGTTAGTTTGTTAAAATCCATAGTATTTTTTAATGTTTTGTTTTTATTAATGCAAAATACGAACCAAATTTTGTGTTATAGGTTAATAAGTAGTTAAAATATAACCTATTAACACTTTAAAGATTGAAAAACAGGTTAAATAAATCAGACAAAAAGTCGCGCTATTTTAAATTAAATAGGTGTAAATAAGACAAAAAGTCATATTATTAATATGAGCAGGATTTTGTATTTTAATCGTATGGGAAATATATGTAAAAAAAATATTCAAGTATCTGTATTACAGTATATAAATAGGTCAAGCTTTTCTTTTTTGTGTAATTTAACCATTGTCTTTTCTTAAACCGGACTCAAGTTAACTTTATTATGTATTTTTGAAAAATAATAAAAGCTTTTCTTTTTATCAAAATTACGACATATGAACATAGCTATATTGGTATCAGGCGGAGGAACAAATCTGCAACGTATCATAGATGCCATTGACTCCGGAGAATTAAAACATACAAAGATTCAAACTGTCATCGCGGACAGGGATTGTTTTGCAATAGAAAGAGCTTTGGATAAGGATTTACAGGTTTTTTTACTGGAAAGAGGTAAAAATTTATCGGAAGAGATAAATGAACTTTTATCCGAACAGAATATAGATTTAATTGTCCTCGCGGGATTCCTCTCTATATTATCGGCTGATTTTTGCGCACGATGGACAGGGAAAATGATAAACATTCATCCTTCTCTTCTGCCTAAATTCGGAGGAAAAGGCATGTATGGAGCAAAGGTGCATCAGGCAGTTTTAGATGCCGGAGAAACCGAGTCCGGGGCGACCGTACATTTTGTAACATCCGGTGTGGATGAGGGAGAAATTATTATCCGGAAATCTTTCCCTGTTGAAAAAGGAGATACGGTAAAAGATTTGCAGGAAAAAGTAATGAAAATAGAACAGGAAATTCTGATTGATGCTATAAACAAGATTTCCCGTACTTTATGATTTCTCCCGATTCATAAAAAGCGGAAAGTACAACGCTTAAAAAATCACTTTATTACCGGAATTTCTTTTATCGGGTGAAATTTTTCCGAAAGCAGAAAATGCAAAACCGTATTTCTCTATACCTCACCCCATTGTATTCCGAATACAAGGTAAGCGATTAGTAAAGTGAACACAACATTGAATGTCTGAGCTCCTAAAAACACAAAAGTAGCTTTCCTGTTCTCCGTATTGATTAAAGTTCTGAAATTGGTTTCCAGACCGATAGAAGTAAATCCTAAAGCAAACCACAGTCCTTGGAATTTCTTCAAAACAGTATCAATCAGGGGTTTATATTCAGCAGTGGGGAGTATAAAAGAAAATAACAGGGATGCTGCAATAAAACCCAGTACGAACTTCGGGAAACGTTCCCAGATCACTTTTAAACTAGGTTTGTCTGCATATTCATTGCCTTCCTTTTTTGTATAGCTCCAGTACACGGCAATTAAAAAAGCCGCAATTCCCAATAATACATTTTGCGAAAACTTCACAATGGAGCTGATTTTAAGAGCCTCTTCCCCATAAAGTGCACCGGTAGCCACTACAGCGCCGGTAGTATCAATAGTTCCTCCGATCCAGGCTCCTGCCATCGCCTCTCCCAGCCCCATCAGCTTTGCGAGTGCAGGCATTATAATGATCATAGGAACGGCCACCACCAGAACCAGAGAAACGGCATAAGACAGTTTTTTAGAATCTCCCCTGATCGCTCCTGCCGTAGCTATAGCCGCCGAAACCCCACATATGGAAACCGCACTGGAAAGTATCATAGACATCTCCTTATCTACCCGAAATTTTTTACATAACCAAAATGAAAAATACCAAACCGTGAAAACAACCACTACAGACTGGATAAGACCTAAAGCCCCGGCTTTCATTATATCCTGAAAAATAATAGTTCCTCCTAAAAATACCAGACCTGTTTTTACATATAATTCTGAAGACAAACAGCCTTTCAGCCAATTCGGGACTCCCAGAAAGTTATTAATTACCAAACCTGTGAGCAGACAAAATATCACAGCTTCCAACCCCCAATCATTTATGGTCTTATTCCCCCCGATTATCATGGCAAGTGCCGTCAGAATAAACAAAACGGGAAAACCTTTTATTGTTCCTGCCGATTTTCCCTGTAAAAAGGAGGCAAGAAGCAGTACTCCATAAGATACTATAAAAATAAATAAGAAATCCCGGAGGCTTTTCCCCGAAAAAACGTCAGAAAATAATTCGTTTCCGTTGCTCCATTTTACTGTTGGCCATCCGGGCACATACTCCAATGAGGAAAACAGTACAACACCGATTAAGATAACTAACCCGCTGATGATCGTAGCAGTCCAGTCCTCCGTTAAATTTATTCTTTTCATTTGTGTTCCTGAATTTTAAAATCCCTTATAATACATTGTCTTTTATAGAACAAAGTTAGTATTTCCTATCGATATAATAGGAAATAAAGTTATCGTTTTTGAGCAACAGTGATATTGTAGTGATTCATGGGAGTATATTTACAAAAAGATGTACTTTTGCATCATGGTTGAAAATATGAAGAATATTAGAAATTTTTGTATCATTGCACATATAGACCACGGAAAAAGCACTTTAGCCGATCGTCTGTTGCAGCAAACCAAAACTATTTCCGACCGGGAATTGCAGGAACAAACTCTGGACGACATGGATCTGGAACGTGAGAGAGGAATCACCATTAAGAGCCATGCCATACAAATGGAGTATGAATATAAAGAAGAAAAGTATATCCTGAATCTGATAGACACTCCCGGACATGTCGATTTTTCTTATGAAGTTTCCCGTTCCATTGCTGCTTGTGAAGGAGCTTTGCTGATTGTTGACGCGGCTCAGAGCATACAGGCACAAACGATATCTAATTTATATCTGGCTTTGGAACATAATTTGGAAATCATTCCCGTACTGAATAAAATTGATTTACCTTCTGCCAATCCGGAAGAAGTTACGGATGAAATTGTAAACCTGTTAGGGTGTAAACCGGAAGAGGTGCTTCGTGCAAGCGGAAAAACAGGAGAAGGAGTCGCGGAATTATTAGAACAGATAGTAGAAAGAATTCCCCATCCTTCCGGAGATTCGAAAGCTCCTTTACAAGCCTTAATTTTCGACTCTGTGTTTAACCCTTTCAGGGGAATAGAAGCTTTTTTTAAAGTAGTGAACGGAAACATTAAAAAAGGTCAGAAAGTAAAATTTATGGCTACGGGAAAAAGCTATGAAGCTGATGAGATAGGAACTCTGAAGTTGAATCAGGTACCTAAAAATGCCATTCAATGCGGAGATGTAGGTTATATCATAAGTGGAATAAAAGAAGCCCGTGAAGTAAAAGTGGGAGATACCATCACTTCCTTTGAAAATCCCGCACAATCTGCGATTGAAGGATTTGAAGAAGTGAAGCCCATGGTCTTTGCCGGAATTTATCCGGTAGATACGGAAGAATACGAACTGTTGCGGTCGGCGCTGGAGAAACTTCAACTCAATGATGCCTCTCTGGTCTTTGAACCGGAATCTTCCGCGGCTTTGGGATTTGGTTTTCGCTGCGGATTTTTAGGAATGCTTCATATGGAGATCATTCAGGAACGTCTGGAGCGGGAATTTAAAATGACCGTCATCACCACCGTTCCCAATGTATCGTACAATGCATATTTAACAAAAGACCCGACAAAAGCCATTCAGGTACACAATCCTTCCGAACTTCCCGAACCTACGGTTCTGGATAAGGTAGAAGAACCGTACATCAAGGCGTCTATCATTACAAAATCGGATTTTGTCGGAACTGTAATGACCCTTTGCATCGAAAAAAGAGGAGAAATAGTCAATCAGTCGTATCTGACCACAGACCGGGTGGAGTTAATTTTCCAAATGCCTTTGGCGGAAGTGGTATTTGACTTTTACGACCGGTTGAAAACCATTTCCAAAGGATATGCTTCTTTTGATTATTCTCCGAGCGGAATGAAAGTTTCCAAACTGGTGAAAGTGGATATCCTTATTAACGGTGAACCGGTAGATGCTCTTTCTGCCCTGATTCATCAGGATAATGCATATAACATAGGTAAAAAAATGTGTGAAAAGCTTAAAGAATTGATTCCAAGACAACAATTCGATATTCCTATTCAGGCAGCTATCGGAGCTAAAATTATTGCCCGGGAAACCATCAAGGCTTTAAGGAAAGATGTTACGGCAAAATGTTACGGAGGAGATATTTCACGAAAAAGAAAATTGTTGGAGAAACAAAAAGAAGGTAAAAAACGAATGCGGCAAATTGGACGGGTCGAAGTTCCACAATCAGCCTTTTTAGCAGTATTGAAAATTAACGACTAGATCCATAAGTTCCGGATTTTTTACTACATTTGGGTATACGGAATTTACGCAAACAAAGAGACTGTTTTTCGGGTGGACGGGGTGCCGTATAACCTAAAAAACACCTCTGAAAAAACCGGTAGATATTTAACCTGTATAATTTAATGATCAGAAAGTTATATTTTTCACTATATAATTTCAGTTTTTCAACGATTCCTTGTACAGCCGTAATATAGCGGCTCAATTATAAGGTATGTATTAAAAATATTTGTTAAATTATTTCTGAATAATTTTATTGTGCCATGATGTTTGATAAAATTTTAGAGAAAATAAGTAAAATTATTCCTCTCTCCAAAGAGGAAAAAGAATATCTGAAATCTATTTTAAAATTTAAAA
This sequence comes from Flavobacteriaceae bacterium, assembly GCA_031276535.1. Taxonomy (GTDB): domain Bacteria; phylum Bacteroidota; class Bacteroidia; order Flavobacteriales; family Weeksellaceae; genus Apibacter. The sequence continues at coordinate 16,060 of JAISMV010000054.1, read as the reverse complement.
AGCTTAACAAAAGGGAATTCTTATTAAAACAGGGGGAAATTGAAGATAGTTATTATTTTGTAATTTCAGGATGCCTGAGAAGCTATATTAACGATAAAAAAGGGATGGAACAAGTGCTCCAGTTTTCCTCTCAAGGCTGGTGGATAGCAGATAACGAAAGTATTCTTTTGGGTAAGCCTACAAAATTCAACATTGTGGCGGCGGTAGATTCCGAAATTTTGATCTTATCAAAACCGGCAAAAGAAGAATCGACAAAAAAATTCCCTAAATTTGCCAAATATTATAATGAAAGTTTAGAACGCTCTGTAATCTTTCTCCGAAACAGGTTGAATGAAATTTTAAACTCATCTGCCGAAGAACGGTATATGGATTTTTGTAAAAAATTCCCCGAATTGAAAAATCTGGTTTCACAAAAACATATCGCCTCTTACATCGGAGTAACCCCTGAATTCTTCAGCGCCATGAAAAAGAAGATGAAAGAAGAAAAAAGAATTTTGTAACTGGTTTTTAACGGACTGTTCTCCGGCAAGGCTTGTTTTGGTTCGGAAAACAAGGTGAAAATGCCTCATTTGCTTTCAGGTTCAGCAACAATCAAAAAATTCGGTCGGAAAAACATTCAATGCTTCTTTTTTTACTACTTTTGATAAAATATTTTATGGTACTTATAAAAAACATACATAAATCTTTTGGCTCTCTGGAAGTTTTAAAAGGAGTTTCCTTACACATACAAAAAGGCGAAATTGTTGCTATTGTAGGTGAATCGGGAGCCGGAAAATCTACTTTACTACAAATCATAGGAACATTAGACAAGCCTACTTCCCCGGAAAAGCACCATAGCATTATTGAAATTGACAATCTTCCCATAACCCAGCTGCGGGACAAGGAACTTTCTCTTTTCAGAAACCGGAATATTGGTTTTATTTTCCAGTTTCATCAATTACTGCCCGAATTCACCGCTTTGGAAAATGTAATGCTGCCGGGCATGATCGCCGGAAAATCAAAGACCGTATTGCATAAAAAAGCTAAGGATTTATTGGGTTATTTAAAACTTTCCCACCGTTTGGAACATAAACCCGGAGAACTTTCGGGCGGAGAGCAGCAAAGAGTTTCCGTTGCCCGCGCCTTGATGAACGACCCTAAGGTAATTCTTGCTGATGAACCTTCCGGTAATCTGGATTCAAAAAATGCAGAAGATCTACATCAGTTATTCTATCAATTAAGAAAAGAGTTTAATCAGACTTTTATTATCGTAACCCATAATTCTCATCTTGCCGGAATGGCTGACAGAAGCCTGCTGATGAAAGACGGAATTATTGCAGATTAATTTTTCTGGCTTTATATTTGTAATATATTGATCTTTAGTATTTCATGCATGATAATTCAAAAACAACACTCTGTTGCGAAGAATGGTTGGGGAAATAGTTAAAAAAGGGAACGATTTTTAGAAGTAATAAAGAAATATAATCAACTAAATTTAAAAAATCATGAACTCTCCAAATGACAAATTTAAATTAAACAACGGGGTGGAAATCCCTTGTATAGGGTTTGGAACCTGGCAGGCTCCCGATGGACAGACAGCTGTTGACGCCGTACGGTATGCTGTTGAACTCGGATACCGGCATATTGATACTGCTGCGATATACGGAAATGAAAAAAGTGTGGGAAAAGCCATTGCCGAAAGTGAAACAGACCGAAAAGAATTATTTATTACCACCAAATTATGGAATACGGAACGAGGATATGACACAACATTAAAAGCATTTGAAAAAAGTATACAAAAGTTAGGTTTGGAATATCTGGATCTGTACTTGATACACTGGCCTGCCAATAAAGAAAATACGGAAAAGATTAATTCCGATACCTGGAAAGCTTTCGAAAAATTATATAAGGACGGTCTGATACGATCAATAGGAGTAAGCAATTTTCTTCCTCATCATCTACAACCTTTACTGGATACAGCGGAAATCATACCGGCGGTAAATCAGATAGAATATCATCCCGGATATACGCAGTCGGAGGCGGTGGAATTCTGCAAATCCAATAATATCTTAATTCAGGCTTGGAGTCCGTTGGGTTCGGGGCGGTTGTTGCAGGATCCGGGTCTTACGGAAATTGCAGAAAAATATAACAAATCCGTAGCTCAGCTATGTATTAAATGGTGTTTGCAAAACGATACCTTACCTCTTCCCAAGTCGGTAACCCCTCAAAGAATAGCCGAGAATATCAGAATCTTTGATTTTACCATTTCTGAGACGGATATGAAAGTGATCAATCAAATATCCGATCTGGGAGGTTCCGGACTTCATCCCGACAAAGTGGATTTTTAAAGAAAGGTCTAAAATTTAAATCTGTCCGGAATAAGTCATTGTTAGTGAAGTAATTCCTAGCTTATTTTAGCCCAATGGAATTTATTCTTATGATGGCTGATAAAGAATTTTTTGATCGGTTTGTTTTTCTCTGACTGAAGCTGTGGGTCTTCGGACAGCAGCCGGTCTACTCCCGATTTGGAAAGAGAAACAATAATTTTATCGTGTACCAGATCCGTTTTTTTGAAATCGACAATACCGCTTTGCTGTGTTCCTAGAATATTTCCGGGACCTCTTAGTTCCAGATCAACTTCGGATATTCTGAAACCGTCATTAGTTTCACACATCGTTGAAATTCTTTTTTGAGCTTCATTGGATAATTCCGACCGGGTCATAAGGATACAATAGGATTGTTCCGCTCCTCTGCCGACTCTCCCCCGTAACTGATGCAGTTGAGAAAGACCAAATTTTTCGGCGCTTTCTATGACCATTACAGAGGCATTGGGTATGTTTATTCCCACTTCGATAACGGTGGTGGCAACCATAATTTGCGTTTGATTGCTGTTGAAACGCTGTATTTCAAAATCCTTATCTGCGGATTTCATTCTTCCATGCACAATGCTTACCTGATATTCGGGCATGGGAAATTCTCGTGTGATGCTTTCGTATCCGTCCATGAGATCTTTATAATACAGAGTTTCACTCTCTTCAATAAGAGGATATACTATATAAGCCTGCCTGCCTTTTTTTATTTCATTCCGAAGAAATCCAAAGACCGCTAACCGGTTGGCATCCGTTTTGTGAAAAGTTTTAATTTCTTTCCTTCCTGCGGGGAGTTCATCAATGACGGAAACATCCAGATCGCTATAATAACTCATAGCTAAGGTTCTGGGAATAGGGGTGGCGGTCATGACCAATATATGGGGTGGAACGAGATTTTTCTTCCAGATCCGGGAACGTTGTTCCACTCCGAAACGATGCTGTTCATCGATTACGGCTAATCCTAAATTTTTAAATTTCACTTTTTCCTCTAAAACGGCGTGAGTTCCGACCAGAATATGCAGAGATCCCTGTTCCAGTTCTTCATAAATGATCTTTCTTTCCGAAACGGGAGTAGAGCCTGTAAGTAATCTTACGGAAATATCCATATCTTTAAGAAATTCCCTGATGCTGTTAAAATGCTGGGCCGCCAGAATTTCCGTAGGAGCCATCATGGAAGCCTGAAATCCGTTATCAATGGCAAGCAGCATACATAGCAGGGCAACCACGGTCTTTCCGCTTCCCACGTCTCCCTGAAGCAAACGGTTCATTTGTATGTTTTTCCTCAGATCTTTTCTTATTTCTTTAATGACCTTTCTTTGGGCGTTGGTTAGGGGAAAAGGCAGATGACGGGTATAAAATTCATTAAAATTGTCTCCCACCTTGAAAAAAGGATGTCCCGGAGTAGTATTCTGCCGGTAGATCTTTTGCAATCCGAAACCTAATTGAAAAAAAAACATTTCTTCAAACTTTAACCGATATTCGGCTTGTTGTAATTTTTGATAGTGGGAAGGAAAATGAATCTCCTGATACGCCTTTTTCCGGGATACTAATTTGTAGTCGGAAATGATTTCCTGAGATAGATTTTCTTCTATTTGGTCTTCCAGACAATGAAGTACTTCCCGTATTACTTTTTTGAAAAAACGTTGGTTTATTCCTCGTTTCTGAAGTTTTTCCGAATTTGAATACACAGGTTCCAGTGCGGCAAGTGCCGATTTGACTTCGGAAAGTTTTTCAATTTCAGGATGAGCCATATTCAGCTTACCATTGAACGAGGTGACTTTTCCGAAAATTAAAACTTCTTCATATAAAGGAATACTTTTAATCAGCCAGTCGGTTACGTTGAACCATACCAGTTCAAGAGTTCCTGTAGTGTCTTCAAAAATTCCGACCAGCCGTTTTTTTTTGTTTTGACTTATTTCCTGTATGGAAGTAATCTTGCCCCTTAGCTGTATTTCGGCGGAGGAATTTCCTACCTGATCAACCGTATATATGCGGCTTTTATCAATGTACCGAAAAGGGAAATAATTAAGCAGATCTTCACAGGTACTGAGCTTGAGCTGTTTTTTCAGCAAGTTTGCTTTTTCAAGCCCGATACCTTTTACATATTCAATAGGAGTATGAAGATTCAAATTACTCATAATACAAAAATAAGAAATCAAAGTCTTTCACCGGTATTAAAAACCGATGATCCTGTTTCTTTACCGTTCTTCACGAAAGTCCATCGGGGTAAATTATGTAAGAACCGGCTTTGTCGTTAGTTTCCGAACTTTTGCCATTTTCGGGAGCTGACCTGATATTATTCGATCAGGCTGTTTATATCCGATATTTTGGCGGTTATTTTTAAGATCTTATTGTTTTGATCTACTAAAAATAAGGTCGGAGTTCCGGTTATGTTAAGTTCCTTTACGTACTTGCTGTCCCAGTATAGCAGATCGGAATCGTTGAGCCATGAGGTATCCTTTATGAAGTCTTCCCAAAGGGCTTTATCGTTATCTATAGCCAAAGCTATGATTTCGCCCCCCGATTTTTTAAAGTTTTCATAAAATTGTTTTACAAACGGTTTTTCCTGTTTACAATGAGCACACCAGGATGCCCAAACCAGTATTAATTTATATTTGGTTTTAATATCATACAGGGAAGAATATTTTCCGTTTAATTTATGAGTGAATTTTATGTCGGGAATGATCTTTCCTTCTTTGATGGAATTATTCCTTGTAATGGTTTCTTTTAATTCAGGATTTATACTGCAGGTTAAGGATTCGGCTTTATTCATATATTTATCGGCAAGTTTGGTGATGCCGTATCCGTTTAAGAAGTTGATAACGGCAGACAGGGTTTCCTGCCCTCTGTCGGTATCTTCTCCCACTTCCTTCAGCAAAATTTCTATCGCGTTGTCTACATTGTTCTCCCAATCTGTTCGTGAGGAGACCCCGGAGAAAGATTGTCTCAGGTAATTGTAGAGCAGGGCTCTTCCCAATCCGGCGGTTTCGAATTCTTCTCCCGAATTTTTCAGATGGTCAATAATATCATTTTTGATGGAACCGGATCCACTATCCGAGTCGGAATTTTTGACAAGCTCCAGAGCGGAAATATAATACGATAAAAACGGATACTTTGATAGATCCGGCGGATTCAGCCCGGAAATTGTTTGAATTTCCTTTTTCAACGATGAGTAGAAATCATCCGAAGGGGTATAGATATTTAAAATGGATTGCAACTGAGGGAGTATGGAACTCTTTTTTAACTCGTAATTTAAATACTCCTGATATGCTTTGTTTATGGAATTACCGGGATTGTACAGGATAAAACCGTCATCGGCGCCGTTGCTGATGGAGGCGGTGAAATCTATATCGGTATTATCCGAAATAAAAACAGATCCTTTTTTGGCATCCGGTAATGAAATTTCTATGATTCCCGTATATTTTTCTTTAACAGGTAAGGAAAAAAAGCCGGAAGAATTGGTAGTAACGGTTCCTACAAGTAACTCATCAAAAGCCCGGTCTAGTTTTACCACCACTCTTTTGTTCGGATAATCGGTGATGGTTCCTTTGAAGGTGAACTGTGCCTGCAATACGGAACTTATTATAAATGCGCCTGATATTAAAATATTTTTCATAAAATTTCTCATAAAAAAAGCCTTGTTAATTTAACAAGGCTAATTTATAAATTTTTATTCTTTTTATATAGTTTTCACTTTATTCTTTTTGACAATGTAAAAGGCTAAAAACATAGCGCTTATCAATAAAAAAGGTGTTATAAAGTCAATAGGAACCCTTGTGTAATAAGACTCTCCCGGATCTATGAAAGGGGTGAATCCTGCTCCTTCTTCAGGCGGCGGCGGAGGAAGGAAAGTTGAATTTTCTTCCACTATTACCTGTAATGTCGTATAGGCGAATGATTGTATGTAGAATAGAACCGTAAATGCTATAACTAATATTTTTCTCATTTTTACTTAATTTTAATTATTTAACTATTTTTTTAGTTATTTTCTCTCCTGTTAATTCATTGACAATCACGACAACATACAATGAAGAAGAATTATGAACCGGTAGTAAATAGTCTTGTTGAGCATCAATAGATTTCTGTGAGGAGATCAATTGTCCCAATATGCTAAATACGGTAACTTCCGCTTTTTTCCAGCTTTTATCAAACCGTACCTTATATTCATTTCCGCTTTTATATATTGTTGTCAACCCTTTCAACGCCTGAATATCCTCCTCATTTCCCATAGTGCTTTCACTCCAGAAAATTTCGAACCGGTCATTTGTTGATTCGTTTAAGGTAACTGCATAAGAAAAATCGGTATCTATTTCTTTTACTTTATTTGCTTTTTTATCGTGGAAGTAGAATTTCGCGTTAGGATTATCAAAGTTAGACTCAGACAGAGGAACCTGATTAAATCTCAGATCAGAGGTGAAAACAAATTCTTTTCCTTTATCTTCCTCTATAACATTTACTCCTACCGGTACAGCCACTTTAGCCGCGTCTGTATTGATCACATTAATATACAGCTTTGAATCTTCGTAGCCCGGAGCAATACCTCCCGTTTGTGCTTCGTGTATGGTGTATATGCTTGTAGCTTCTATTATATTATCATTATTTCTGGCTTCCGCTTCATTGGCAGTACCTGTAGGTAAATCCGGGCCGGCAGCCACATAGGTATTTCCATATAGGACATCACCGGAATTTAATTTCAAATTTACCTGATATCTGTCCGGTTCGGTGTTAACCGATTTGGCTGCTTTTGCCCCTGCAGGCTTTTGAGCTACAGTAGACCCTCCACTCCCAAATTCATCTATCAGTGATGATCGGGTAAAAGTCTGAATATTACTGCTTCCAAATAAATCAAGATTAGCAACCTCAAAATTATCATAGGTGCCCTTTACTTTAATAAAGAAATTGGTCATTGGGGGAATATACTTTACAATATCTCCTATTGCTCCTGAGCCGGGACTAGTAGTAGCGAAGAAGAGCTGAACAGTCCTTGATTTTGCTGTAGCTTTCTGAGAAATTCTTCCCTCACTGCCTACACCTATAACCTTATCGTAATCAACTAATTTGCTTATATCTATATTTGAAGTATACGGATTAGTTAAGTATAACAACCCATCGGCAAAACGAGCCGTGTTTAAGGTTTCATTATCAGTATTTTGATCATATGTTGTTTGAAGTGCTGAGGCGAAAGGATCATTCAGGTAGGTATAATAATAAATACCATACTCATTTTTCCCTTTTTTCGGATGGTTTATACCTATCTCATACCCATCCTTTACACGTTTAGGAAAAGTAATGGCATTTATAGAAGTTCCTATAGGAGGAATTCCGGCAACGTAAGGAGTTCCCGTAAAAGAAAATATTCTTGTAAAATCAACAGCTTTAGTATTGTCAGTCTTATCCTTAACTTGATTTTTTCTAATAACATGGTATTTACCGGGAATAAAAACACTATTCTCCTGAAAAGGATCAGATCTGAACCGGTCATTGTTCCATACGAAGATAGGATGCAGATTCCACTTGGCGGAACCTTTACAGTTATTATTTACGGCAAATAAACCACATACAAACTCAAGTTCTTTTGCCCCAACGGCATCTTCAAAATCCGTATGCGTGAACCCATTAAAAGGAGTCCCAAAATAAGCATAGTCGTCATTGGCACTGCGTAATTTTTTTCTAACAGTTATCTTACCGTCTACTGCCTTGCTTTCATTGATAATCAACTGACCATAGTCAATAATAGGATTTTGGCCAGTAACCGGTGTTTCCGTGTAGTCCAGTATAAATTTTTCCGGTTTATTCTTATCATCCAGTTTTAATGTTCCGCTGGCTATTCTTATGTTTCCTCTGTTAGTAACCTTATTATCTGCATGGTTTGTCACGGTTACATCGTTGGAACTATACACGAGAGTTTCTTTCCCTATGAACACCTTAGCTCCGCCTGTTACAGTTATTTGCGAATAGGCTGAAAACAAGCCTACTACAAAAAACAAGGATATAAATTTCATTTTCATTGATTGAGTTTTTAATTAGTTAATAGTTATTAATGATAATGGCTAATTAATAAAGTATACAATACATCGTTCTGCAAATGTACGGAATATATTAATTTTAACCAAATTTTTTTTAGTTTATTTTTTTGTGCTTCATGAGAGTAGCATATTTTTTCTTGTCGATATTTAGCTCTCCCTTGTATTCATCAATGTTGTAGCTTATCTGAGAGAACAGATTTTCGGAAATACTTCGTAATCCTCTGGCTCCTAAACCCAAACCTCTTGTTTGGTTTACTATTTCTTTCAGGACGTCATTTGTTATGGATAATTTGATTCCATCCAGAGCAAAAAGCGCCTGATATTGTTTTATAATGGCGTTTTTAGGTTGAATTAATATTTGCAGCAAAGCTTCATCATCCAAGGGTTCCAGATTGGTAACAACGGGAAACCTTCCCAGAAGTTCCGGAATAAGTCCGTACGCTTTCAAATCGAGGGCGTTAACCCGGGACAGGATGTGTTCTTTTTCCAATTGTTCTTCGGTTTCTTTAACAAAACCGATCACATTTTTGTTTAACCGGTTGGAAATGATCTTATCAATTCCTGAAAAAGCGCCTCCCGCGATAAACAGAATATTCTGGGTATTCACCTGAATATATTTTTGATCGGGGTGTTTTCTTCCTCCCTGCGGGGGAACATTTATAATGCTGCCTTCCAAAAGCTTTAGCAATGCCTGCTGCACTCCTTCTCCCGAAACATCCCGCGTGATGCTGGGGTTATCGCTTTTTCTGCTGATCTTGTCAATTTCATCAATGAAGACAATTCCCTGTTCCGCTCGTTCCACGTCGTAGTCGGCAGCCTGAAGAAGCCGGGTCAGGATGCTTTCAACGTCTTCTCCCACATAACCGGCTTCGGTTAGTACCGTGGCGTCAACGATGGTGAAGGGAACATCCAGAAGCTTCGCTATGGATTTTGCAATGAGTGTTTTTCCCGTACCGGTTTCTCCCACCATCAGAATATTGGATTTTTCGATCTCAACTTCTTTATTCAGTTCAAAGGCATGAGAAAGTCTTTTATAATGATTGTAGACAGCTACGGATATAGCCTTTTTCGCGTTTTCCTGACCTATTATGTATTGATCCAGAAATTCCTTTATTTTTTTTGGGGGAACTATTTCAAGCTCGAACTTTCCGTTCTTTTGATGATTTCTTTCCTGCACTACAATGTTGTGTGCCTGTTCAATACAATCTATACAAATATGTCCGTTAAGACCTGCAATTAACAATTGAACTTCCGATTTTTTTCTTCCGCAAAAAGTACATTTTTCCTCCATAAATATAGCTATAAGCTTTGATAAGCTGTTGTTGTTCAGTAAATAAAGTTGGTATTTTAGTAAGATTTAGGGTTTTTCACCCTGCTAAAATAAAAAATTAATTCGAAGTATAAAAAATTTTCCATGCAAAGGTAATCACACTATGGTCTTAGTCCGTTATTTTTCCGATAGGTTTTTTTAATGTCGTTATAGCTATTTTCTATACAGAGTGTTTTTTACAGCGGCAACCACCTGTTTCACGTCAGGGTACCATTTGGAGAACAAAGCGGCGGAATACGGCGCAGAGGTGTCTGCCGTTGTTATTCTTTTAATGGGTGCGTCCAGATAATCGAAGGCTTTTTGTTGTACCATGTAAGCAATTTCACTTGCTACAGAAGCAAAAGGCCATTCTTCTATGAGTAAAACCAATCGGTTGGTTTTCTTCACGGAATTGATAACCGTGGTATAATCCAGCGGTCGGACGGTCCTCAGGTCTATTACTTCTGCATGTATTCCTTCTTTTTCCAATTCTGCGGCAGCCTGTAGAGCTGTTTTGATTATTTTTCCGAAAGAAACGAGGGTAACATCGGAACCTTCTTTTTTGATGTCGGCAACTCCTATGGGGATCAGATATTCGCCTTCTGAAATTTCCATTTTATCGCCATACATTTGTTCGGATTCCATGAAAATAACCGGGTCGTTATCTCTGATGGCAGATTTTAGTAATCCTTTGGCATCGTAGGGGTTGGAAGGAACCACGACTTTTAATCCCGGACAGTTAGCAAACCAGCTTTCAAAAGCCTGAGAGTGCGTTGCGCCCAATTGTCCCGCCGAAGCTGTAGGTCCGCGAAACACAATGGGAACATTCCACTGTCCTCCGGTCATTTGATATATTTTGGCGGCATTATTTATGATTTGGTCAATGGCAACCAGAGAGAAATTAAATGTCATAAATTCCACGATAGGGCGGCATCCGTTCATTGCAGCTCCTACACAAATTCCGGTAAATCCGCTTTCAGAAATGGGAGCGTCAATAACTCTCTTAGCTCCGAATTCATCTAACATTCCTTTGGATGCTTTATATGCTCCATTATAATCAGCTACCTCTTCTCCGATCAGGAAAACGGAAGGGTCTCTTCTCATTTCTTCGCTCATGGCTTCACAAATTGCCTGTCTAAACTGAACTTCCTTCATCATACTAAAATTTAATGGTGCAAAGGTACGAATTTTTTATGTAATTACGTCTTTTATGTTATAAACGGAAAAACAAAATTTACATAAAAACCTATGATAAATTTCACATAACACAACTCAAATAGGTTAATAAATCAATATTTATCTCTTTTATACATCAATTTCTTCGTGTTCCAACGCTTTCTCGTCTTTTATCTTATAGGGTATTTTTTTCAAAATGTATTCCAGAGCTTCTATTCTCGCACGAGTTTTTCGGTTTGCATTGATCACAACCCAAGGGGAAATTTTGGTATGGGTTTTAGTGAACATGTTATCTTTATATTCCGTATAGACATCCCATAATTCCTGTGCTTTTTGGTCAACGGGACTGTATTTCCACTTTTTTATGGGGCTTATTTTTATTTCTTCAAATCTTTTTGCCTGTTCTTCTTTTGAGATGGAAAAGTAGAATTTGATCAGGTAGATCCCGGATTTTATCCACATCTTCTCGATGTCGTTTACCTGTTCCATAAAGAGTGTATATTCTTTTTGTGTACAAAATTTGTTTACGGGTTCCACTACGGCTCTGTTATACCAGCTTCTGTCGAAAAATACGATCTCTCCGGCACGGGGCAGCTGATTTATGTATCGTTGGAAGTACCATTGTCCTTTTTCCACTTCATCCGGCTTTGGAAGTGCTACGACTCTGTACTCGCGGGGATTCATATATTGTACGATGCGGCGGATGGCGCCTCCTTTTCCTGCGGCGTCTCTTCCTTCAAAGATTATAACTACCTTTTTTTTGTTTTTGACAATCCAGCTTTGTAGTTTTATGAGTTCTTCCTGAAGCTTTCCCAGTCTGCGTTCGTATTTAAGATAACGCAAGGTTTTGGGGATGTTGGAGGTTTCTTCGTTTAAAACGGCTAATAAACCTTTTTTCGAGCATAATAATTCTATATCCTGGGTATTAAGTTCCATTTTTTTCGGTTTAAAAGGGTTATTTATCTATTTGTTTTACTAATCTGAAATATCTCTGAACAACATTGGGGTCGACCAACAGATTGGTCTTGGCTTCTTCCTTTCCGGTATAATTGAACTGAGACAATACATACCGTATGCTTTCCAGACGTGCGGAATTCTTATCGTTTGACTTAACGATAATCCACGGGCTGAAGGAATTGTGGGTGCGTGTGAACATCTGGTCTTTATAATAGGTGAATTTGTCCCAAAGTTCCTGTCCTTTTTCATCCACCGGGCTGTATTTCCATTTTTTCAGGGGGTTGCCAAGCCGGCTGTCAAACCGTCTTTGCTGTTCTTCCTTTGATACCGAGAACCAGAATTTGATGATGTGTGTTTCCGATTCGTATAGCATATGTTCGAATTCGGGTACCTGAACCATAAATTCGTTATATTGCTTTTCTGTGCAGAAACCCATTACGGGTTCCACCACAGCCCGGTTATACCAGCTTCTGTCAAAAAAAACTATTTCACCGGCATTGGGCAGTTCTTTGATGTACCGGTTGAAATACCACTGGTTCTTTTCAACTTCCGTGGGTTTGTTTAAGGCTACCACCCGCATGGCTCTAGGGTTCAGATGTTCCGTAAATCTTCGTATGGTTCCTCCTTTTCCGGAGGCGTCTCTTCCTTCAAAGATTATGGCAATTTTTTTCTTTTCAGTGGTCACCCATTTCTGAAAGTTCACCAGCTCTCCCTGCAATTCAATCAGGTCTTTCTGGTATTTGTATTTGCTGAGGACCTTGCTGTACATGGGGTTTTCTTTTTCATTTTTTTTCAAGAATGATAAAAGTTCTTCTCTGTCCTCAATTTTTGCAATATCTGCAATCTCTTTCATTGTTTATGAATTTTATATTCTATAAATGTAGTGAATTTATTGGGAAAATCAATACTAATTTTGTTTTTTCAATCTGAATCCCAGCGAATAAACCGCTTATTACCGTTTGTTTGTCCGTAAATAAAGAGATGGAAATTAACCCAAAGCGGAACTGCTCTGAATTCGGGATAAACGCAAGCCCACAGTAACGGAGAGGGATTAATCCAAACGTAGTAAAGGTGGTTTTTGGAAAGAAAGCCGGGTTTTATATATCAGACAGATACGGCTCACCGAAGTATGAGGGATATGGAATAGGGAAAAGACCACCGCCGGACGGTGTCCGAAAAGCCTATACTATAAAGACACGAAATTTCTCCTTTTGCACCAAATATTCTTTCTCTTTTTTCGGTTTTTTTATTTCGGATTGTTATTTATTCAATGTAGATTTTAATATGGATTCGGTAAGGCCGAAATTGTTAACTTCATAATCTTTAGTAACTTCAAATAATCCATCCACAATTTGCTCTGTGGCATATCTACTAATGGAGCTGCCTGCCTCAATATTTGTTGTTTCTTTATTTCCTGTAATTATGTTGATGGCGCTTTGGATGGTCTTGTCTTTGGTTGCTTTGTTTATTAATGGAAGTACCTCGCCGGAATTCAACAGGGTTTCAACCTGTGGCTGAATGGCCTCAATCAATTTGTCTCTGGTTTTATTCTTTAAATATTGCGTCGCTGCTCCTTTGCCTCCGGACAAGATGCTGATCGCGTCTGAAAGGGTCAGTTCCTGAATTGCAGAAGTAATGATAGGTTTGACTGTATTTACGGAAGCTGCCGCTGCTTTTCCGATATATTGTTTTTCTTTTTCTACCAGACTTTCCAATCCCAGGTTTTCCAGTTGGGTATTTATTTTTTTTAATTCCTCCGGTATAACGGCATCGATTAAGGTATTGGTCAGGAAGGAATCGACATTTCCCAATACGGAAAATCCCTGATCTGTACCGGAAGTCAAGATCTGTTTTACCGTATTTAATCTTGTGTCGGTTGCAACGGAAGAGCTTTTGGTGTCGCAAGATTGAAAACCTAACATAAAGGTAAAAAACCAGAATATTTTTGAAAAAGGGATTGTTCTCATAATTTGAAATATTTTAAAAGTAATGCGCAAAAGTAACATTATCTTTGGATAGTATCAGGTTAAATTATGTTAAAAAAAGGATTTACGGATTGAGACACTATTTTTGTGTTTTAAAATATTCCTGAAGAATCTCCGCTCTTTTTTTTCCTATCAGTTTTTCTATTTCTTCCGGAGATGCTTGTTTGATTAATCGAACCGATTTGAAATGACTCAGTAACAATTGAATGGTTTTTTTTCCTATTCCGGGAACAGTGTCCAGCTCTGTAGTAAATGTTTGCTTGCTTCTTTTGTTTCTATGTCGGGTAATGCCGTACCTGTGGGCTTCGTCACGGACTTTTTGAAGGACTTTCAGGGTTTCCGAGGTTTTGTCTAAATATAAGGGAACGGCATCGTGGGGAAAATAGAGTTCTTCGAGTCGTTTTGCTATGCCTATAATCGGGATTTTTCCTGCTAATCCTAATAATTCCAACGATTTATAAGCGGAACTTAGTTGTCCTTTTCCTCCGTCAATCAGTATTAGCTGAGGCAGTTCGTTTCCTTCTTCCAGTTGTCTTCTGTATCGGCGGTATACTACTTCTTCCATGGTAGCGAAATCGTTGGGACCTTCTACGGTTTTCACGTTGAAGATCCGGTATTCGCTTTTACTTGGCTTTCCGTTTCTGAAAACCACACAAGCCGAGACGGGATGGGCTCCCTGAATATTGGAGTTATCAAAACCTTCTATCAGCCGGGGTTCTTTCGGAAGGTGGAGTAAATTTTTCATTTCAGCCATAATTCGGTTGGAATGCCTCTCGGGATCTGTTATTTTTACCTGTTTCAGCTTTTCTATTCTGTACTCTTTCGCGTTTCTTTCAGATAGATCCAGAATTTTTTTCTTATCTCCTATCTTGGGTACGGAAAGTTTTATTTCGGGAATTTCCAGATCAATCGGGAAAGGTATATAGATTTCTTTTGAGAAGGATTTAAATTTTTCTCGTATATCCACTATGGTCTTTTCCAGAATTTCTTCTTCGGATTCATCCAGTTGTTTTTTTATTTCCGTTGTGTAAGACCGGATGATCCTTCCTTTTACTATTTTAAAATAATTCACATAAGCGGCGGATTCGTCCGAGGTAATTCCAAAGACATCTACGTTGGAGATAGAGGGAGAAATCACGGTTGATTTTACCTGATATTTTTCCAGTAATTCCAGTTTTTCTTTAATGGATTGTGCTTTTTCGTATTCCAGTTTTTCGGAATGATCCAACATCTTTTTTCGTAATGAACTTACCGGTTCGGAAATGTTCCCTTTTATTATTTCCCGTATTTCCCGGATGCTTTCCTGATAGTCGTCCAATGTCTGATAGCCTATGCATGGGGCTAAACAGTTATGGATGTGATATTCTAAGCAAACCGTGAATTTATGATTTTCTATTTTTTCTTCTTTTAGATCCAGATTACAGGTTCTTAACGGATATATGCTTTTTATAAGTTCCAACAGTGTTCTGGCAATTAAAACAGAGGCATAAGGACCGTAATACTCGGAACCGTCATGAATGAGTTTCCGGGTCAGAAAAATTCTGGGGAAAGGCTCTTTTTTGATGCAGACCCAAGGATAGGTTTTGTCATCTTTAAGGCGGATATTATATCGGGGTTGATATTCCTTAATAAGGTTGTTTTCTAAGAGTAAGGCGTCATATTCCGTGTCGACAATGGTTGTTTTTATACTCTTTATTTTAGAAACCAGAACTTTTGTTTTCCCGAAATGTTCTTTTGCAAAATAGGAGGAAACTCTTTTTTTTAGGTTTTTTGCTTTTCCTACATACAGGATTTTTTGCTTTTCGTCAAAAAACTGATAAACTCCGGGCTTATTGGGTAAGGTTTTAAGTTGAAGTTCTAATGGCATTTCAGTTGTTGGAATAAGATTCTTAAACAAAAGTACAAATATCCGAAATAATCCCAAAATGTACACGAGAACGTAGTCTTATATCAGGGCAAACGCATCATATTTTCAGAAAAATAAGATGGGGAGAAATACACATAATATCTTGTAAAATAGTTGTGAGTCATAAATAATTTTTATATATTATATTGATTATTAATATTTTAAATAAGTTTAATCCGGTTTTTTTGCTCATGGATGGCGTATTGATTATATATTTGAAATTTTTTTATAACCTAGCAAAAATCCTGAAAGGATTTGATCTTCATAACCGCAAGTCATCGACTTGCGGGAGAAGATAACGAAAGTACCGCACTGCCTGAAAGGCAGGACTTGGTCTTCCAAAAAGTATTGTT